>NZ_JBFUGJ010000070.1:0-21680 GCF_056402975.1 Mesorhizobium sp. P3_A9
GCAAAGTGGAGGGCGTGCATGTCATGCTGGTTGCGCCCGACGACGATTCGGCGGTGCGCCGCGCCCTCGAATCGCTTGCGGCGGAAGGTTACGCCGAGGCTGAGCTCGACCAGATCGGCGACATGGACGGTATACCCGACGAGGAGCCGCATCTCTCCGCTTTCCAGGGTGCGCTCGAAGGCGAAGTGTCGATCGTCACCTTCGACGTGCCGATCTGAACCCAGGGCATAGATGATGGCTGGATCGAAGGAACCTGCATCCCGGGCCTGGGCCGACCGGTCGGTCGCCGCGATCGAGGCCGACCAGCACCGTTCGGCCGACACCCACCTCTGGAAACTCGACCTGCCGGCGCTGGCCGGCATCGACTTCTATCTCAAGGACGAATCCACCCATCCGACCGGCAGCCTGAAGCACCGGCTGGCGCGTTCACTGTTTCTCTATGGGCTGTGCAATGGCCTCATCCGCGAAGGCTCGCCGGTGATCGAGGCGTCATCCGGTTCGACGGCGGTGTCGGAAGCCTATTTCGCCCGTATGATCGGCGTACCGTTCTATGCGGTGATGCCGCGTTCGACATCGCGCGAGAAGATCGCCGCGATCGAACACTATGGCGGCAACTGCCATTTCATCGATGACGGCAGGCGCATCTATGCCGAGTCGGCCGAACTCACGGAGCGACTCGGCGGTCATTTCGTCGATCAGTTCACCCACGCCGAACGGGCCACCGACTGGCGCGGCAACAACAACATCGCCGATTCCATCTTCGGACAGATGCGCGAGGAGCGGCACCCGATCCCAAGCTGGATCGTGATGAGTGCCGGCACTGGCGGCACCACGGCCACGATCGGCCGCTACCTGCGCTACAAGCGGCATGCGACCCGGCTGTCGGTGGCGGATGTCGAGCGCTCGGCTTTCTTCGATGGCTTTGCCACGCATGATCGCGATTGCCGCTGCGAGCAGCCGTCGCGGATCGAGGGCATCGGCCGGCCGCGCATGGAACCATCCTTCGTGCCCGGCGTGATCGATCACATGCTGAGGATACCGGATGCGGTGTCGCTGGCGGCGATGCGGGTGTTGTCGCGCCGACTCGGCCGCCGCGTCGGCGGCTCGACCGGCACCAACTTCATCGCCATGTGCTTTCAGGCCGCGCGCATGATCGAGCATGGCAAGACCGGTTCGCTGGTGACGCTGATCTGCGATTCCGGCGACCGCTATGCCAACACCTATTATTCCGACGAGTGGCTGGCCGCCAACGGCCTCGACCCCTCGCCCTTCGAACCTGCGATCGAAGCCTTTCTGGCGGGCGGAAAACTGGCGCTGCAGTTCGAGGAAAGCTGGGGCTGAGCTTTCTACTCCCACTTGGCGGCTTCGGCTTGCCCGGGGCAAGTGTTCTGCTAGAAACGCTCACCATCATCAAACAGACGGAGCGGCCGTGTCCGAGCCCATCAAGATAGGCCCCATCAAGATTGGCATCGTCGGCGTCGGCAAGATCGTCCGCGACCAGCACCTGCCGGCCCTGGCGAAAGACCAGAGCTATCGCCTCATCGCCGCCGCCAGTCGGCACGGCAAGGTCGACAACATTCCGAATTTCCCTGATATCGAAGCCATGCTCGACGCCGTGCCCGAGCTCGAGGCCGTGTCGCTCTGCATGCCGCCGCAGTTCCGCTACGATGCGGCGCGCACGGCGCTGATCGCGAAAAAGCACGTCTTCCTGGAGAAGCCGCCCGGCGCCACGGTCAGCGAGGTCGAGGACCTGAAGCGACTCGCGGCGGCCAATGGCGTCTCGCTGTTCGCCAGCTGGCATTCGCGCTACGCGCCGGCGGTGGAAGCCGCGCGCGCCTTCCTGGCTTCGGCCAAGGTCAAGTCGGCCGCCATCAACTGGAAAGAAGACGTCCGTCGCTGGCACCCCAACCAGGACTGGATCTGGGCGCCCGGCGGTTTTGGCGTCTTCGATCCCGGCATCAACGCGCTGTCGATCGCAACCCACATCCTGCCGGCAATGTTCATCACTTCGGCGGCGCTCGATTTTCCGGAAAACCGCGCCGCTCCGGTCGCGGCCCAAGTCACCTTTCGCACTTCCGATGGATTGCCGGTGACGATGGACCTCGACTGGCTGCAAACCGGCCCGCAAAGCTGGGACATCCTGGCCGACACGGACCAGGGCAAGATGGTGCTTTCCGGCGGCGGCACCAAGCTCGCCGTCGACGGCAAGGTGGTTCACGACGAGCCCGAAGCCGAATATCCCCAGCTCTACCGCCGCTTCGCCGAGATCGTGCGCGCCGGCGTGTCCGACGTCGATCTGGCGCCGCTCCAGCATGTCGCCGATGCCTTCATGCTCGGCAAGCGCAACGTGGTCGAGGCATTCTTCGATTGAACCGAGGCGTTGCTATCGTGAACCTTGGCCGGGATATGTTCCTGGCTTAGGTTCGGAGACGCTTGGTGCGGTGCGACGTCCGAATTCCAGCTCGTTCAGCACTTCTTGGACGGCGATCTCAAGATCGGATTGCCCCCAGCCAAGCTGCGTGATCTCGCCATACCTAGCGAAATTTGAGCGGTCGAAACCGTGCTCAAGGTCGTTGTATGAGATCACAGTTCGGCCGATCAGCGCTACAACCCAAATGTGAAGATCCGCGCCAGCCGAGGTCCGGTGAATCCATTGTTCCGGATCAATGCTGATCGTGTCCCAGAGCCTTCGCTGCGCAAAGCTCATGCGCTCCCGGCGCTCGTTGATCAGGTCCCAGAGAGCTGTCTCCTTCATCTGTCCAATACCTTTCAGATCCGGCTTGCGTTTTCAGTCGACGATCGCAATCGCAAAGCCATCATAACCCTTGGCGCCGACTGTCTGGATGGCGGTGCCGTCCAGGCGCTTGTCGCCGCCGATGAACGAGAACGCCGCCCGAGCGCCCACGACATTGGCGTCATGGCCGCCCTCATCGAGCACTGCGCCGTCGCGGATGACGTTGTCGCAGATGATCACAGTCCCCGGCCGCGACAGCCGCATCGCCCAKGACAGATAGTTCGGRTTGTTCGGCTTGTCGGCGTCGATGAAGATGAGRTCGAACGGYCCGGCRTTCTCAGCGCTTAGCGCGGCAAGCGACTGAAGGGCCGGTCCGATTCGCAGGTCCACGCGTTCCGACACGCCTGCCCGTTCGAAATTCGACTGCGCGACGCTGGCGTGRTGCGGRTCGAGTTCAAGCGTCACGATCTTGCCGYYCRMAGGCARGGCKCGCGCCATCCAGATCGTGGAGTAGCCGCCCAGCGTGCCGACTTCGAGAACCTTCTTCGCTCCCTGAATGCGCGCCAGAAGTGAAAGCAGCTTGCCCTGCGCCGGCGAGACGTCGATCGGTGGCAAACCTTGATCACGGTTGGCCGCCAGAACGGCATCGAGGGCGGGATCTGCCTCGAACAGGGCATCAACGATGTAGTCGTCGACAGCAGCCCAGGTCTTCTTGCTCATCGTCTTTTCCGATCCATCAAGAGCCAAATTACGAAACCGGGCCGCTTAAGGGTTGCGGCAAGGAAACACGTGATGTCGTCGGCTGTCCGAATTCAAGTTCGTTCAGGACGTTCGTACCAACCGAGACAGGTCGTCGTAAATGAAAAAGCCGCCGGGTTGCCCCGACGGCTTCCGTGATTGAAGCGCTGTCGATCGCGATCCGGGCCCGGCGGCTCGCTTCGATCAATCCGTGGTGCGGCAGCCAGCGCGCTTGACCATGTCGGCAACGATCAGTGGCGTCGCCGGCGTTTGCGACCAGCTGTCGTGACGGGGCGCACCGGCTTCGAGGGCGGCGCGTATGGTCCCAGTATCCAGGCTGAAAGACTTCTTGCACGAACGGGCGCCATTGCCGATCGTGTCGACGATGACGCCGGCACCTTCGCCAACCCCGGCGACATAGGCGACAAGCGTTTGCCTGGCGACTGGACTCGTCCCGGCCTTTTCGATCATCTCCATCACCTGCGCCACCGATATCCGACCAGTCGCCGTCGATGGCAGGGCGTGGGCTGCAAAGGGCATCACGAGCGCCGTCATGAACCCGATGGCGGCAAGGGTAATCTCGCGTTTGAAGGAAGGCATTGGTAGCTCCTGTTGAGTCGAACATTGACATCTGACATCGTTATGCATAATCTTATTATTGTAAAACGATAATTTCTTTTCACCAAGCGAGATCACAATGATTGAACCCGTCATTACGGCTCCAACCCTGGACCCAACGCGCCAGACAAGGTTGAGACGCATCCGGCTTTTCAGCCTGGTGCTGGCAAGGTGTTTTGTTGTGCTGGCGGCAGCGCTGACGATTGCTGTGCTGATTTACTGGCTCGCCACTCCCACCGCTTCGATCGCCATGGATGCCAATATTCCTCAGGAATGGCTGAACGGCATGGGCCTCGGTCGGAGACTGGCCGGGTTCGCGATCTCGTTTGCGCCGCTCGCCTGTCTCGTTTTCGCGCTGATGGCAGCCCGACGCGCCTTCCAAGCTTTTGCGACCGGAGACTTCTTCGGTCAGAACGCCATCAGGAATTTGCGGTATTTTGGCCTCGGGCTGTTGGCATCGGCAGTGCTGAAGCCAGTTTCGGGGGCCGCATTGTCCGTTCTCTTGAGTTTGGACGCGCCTGCCGGCCAGCACCGGCTGACGCTCGGTCTCGACAGCGACACGCTGCTGACCTTGCTGACCGCGGGCATCATTGCCGTGATCACCTGGGTCATATCAGAGGCATCCGCGCTCGCCGACGAAAATGCGCAGTTCATATGAGGAGGATCGGCTTATGCCCATAAGGGTCAGGCTCAATGTCGTCCTCGCCGAACGAAACGTGAAGTCGAAGGACCTGGCCGAACATGTCGGCATCACCGAAGCCAACCTTTCCCTTCTGAAACAGGGAAAGGTCAAAGGCATCCGGTTCGACACGCTGGAGCGCATCTGCGAATACCTCGATTGCGAGCCAGGGGATTTGCTTCGCTTCGAGAAGCCGTCCGAATAGCACAAACAAAAAGGCCGCCGGGTTGCCCCGACGGCCCTGTTGCCTGAGATATCCAAGAGCGGTTCATCGTTTCCAGGAAACGCCGAACCGCTCTATCTTTTGTTCTGGCGCAATTCCTGTTGGGAATTGCTGCCGCCGCGCTTACTGCGCGGCGGTKRYCATRTCGGYCAGCATCGGCTCGGCGAYYTCSACRCCGGASGCCTTGCGGCGCTCGTCGATGATCAGYTCGTCGCGCGAGGTGGCGATGCGCCGGATCTGGCTCATCGTGCCGCCGGTACCGGCCGGGATCAGCCGGCCGACGATGACGTTTTCCTTCAAGCCCTGCAGCATGTCGGTCTTGCCGGCAACCGCGGCTTCCGTCAGCACCCTGGTCGTCTCCTGGAAGGAGGCGGCCGAGATGAAGGACGGCGTCTGCAGCGATGCCTTGGTGATGCCCAAGAGCACCGGCTGACCTTCGGCCGGCTTCTTGCCGTCCTCGATCAGGCGCTCGTTGACCTCTTCCAGTTCGATCACGTCGACGTGGTCGCCCGGAATGTAGGTCGAGTCGCCCTGCACCGTGATCTCGACCTTCTGCAGCATCTGGCGAACGATCACCTCGATGTGCTTGTCGTTGATCGACACGCCCTGCAGACGGTAGACTTCCTGGATTTCGTTGACGAGGTAGGAAGCAAGTGCTTCCACGCCCTTGATCGCCAGGATGTCGTGCGGTGCCGGATTGCCGTCGAGGATGTAGTCGCCCTTCTCGATGACGTCGCCGTCCTGGAGATGGAACGGCTTGCCCTTCGGGATCAGGTATTCGACCGGCTCAAGCGTCGAGTCATGCGGCTCGATGATGATGCGACGCTTGTTCTTGTAGTCGCGGCCGAAGCGGATCGTGCCATCGATCTCGGCGATGATGGCGTGATCCTTCGGACGACGTGCCTCGAACAGTTCGGCAACACGCGGCAGACCGCCGGTAATGTCCTTGGTCTTGGCGCTTTCCATCGGGATACGTGCCAGCACGTCGCCGGGACGAACCTGCGCACCCGGCTCGACCGAGAGAATGGCCTCGACCGAGAGCAGGAAGCGGGCGTCGCCACCCTTCGACAGCTTGCCGACCTTGCCCTTGGCGTCCTGAATGGCAATCGCCGGCTTCAGATCGTTGCCGCGCGGCGTCGAGCGCCAGTCGATGACCTCACGCTTGGTGATGCCGGTCGACTCGTCGGCCGTTTCCTGAACGGAAATGCCGTCGACCAGATCCTCATACGACACCCTGCCCTCGATTTCGGTGAGGACCGGGCGGGTATAGGGATCCCACTCGGCGATACGCTGGCCGCGCTTCACCTTGTCACCATCGTCCACGAAGATACGCGAACCATAGGTGAGACGGTGCGAGGCGCGCTCCTTGCCGGCTTCGTCGAGGATCAGCACCGCCATGTTGCGGCCCATGACCATCTGCTGGCCGTCGGAGTTGCGCACCACGTTGCGGTTGCGGATCTCGACCTTGCCCTCATACGAGGCTTCAAGGAACGAGCTATCCACCACCTGCGCGGTACCGCCCATGTGGAAGGTACGCATGGTGAGCTGGGTRCCCGGCTCGCCGATCGACTGCGCCGCGATGACGCCGACRGCYTCRCCCTGGTTGACCGGGGTGCCGCGCGCCAGATCGCGACCGTAGCAGACCGCGCAGACGCCGATCCTGACCTCGCAGGTCAGTGCCGAGCGAATGCGGACCGACTGGACGCCGGCCTTTTCGATCTGCTCCACGTCACGCTCGTCCATCAGCGTTCCGGCCTTGACCAGCAGGTCGCCGGTCACCGGATGGTTGATGTCGTCGAGCGAGGTACGGCCCAGCACGCGCTGACCAACCGAAGCGACAACCTGACCGGCATCGACGATCGGCTGCATGGTGAGGCCCTTGTCGGTGCCGCAATCCACGGAGTTGACGATGCAGTCCTGCGCCACGTCGACCAGACGGCGGGTGAGGTAACCCGAGTTCGCCGTCTTCAAGGCGGTGTCGGCCAGACCCTTGCGGGCGCCGTGGGTCGAGTTGAAGTACTCGAGCACGGTCAGGCCTTCCTTGAAGTTCGAGATGATCGGCGTCTCGATGATTTCACCCGACGGCTTGGCCATCAGGCCGCGCATGCCGGCGAGCTGACGCATCTGGGTGGGCGAGCCACGCGCACCGGAGTGCGACATCATGTAGATCGAGTTCATCGGCTTCTGACGGCCATTGTCCTCGAACTCGACCGCCTTGATGCGGGCCATCATCTCGTCGGCGACCTTTTCCGAGCACTTGGCCCAGGCGTCGACGACCTTGTTGTACTTCTCGCCCTGCGTGATCAAGCCGTCATTGTACTGCTGCTCGTATTCCTTGGCCAAAGCCTCGGTGTCGGAGACCAGCTTGATCTTGCTATCCGGGATCAGCATGTCGTCCTTGCCGAACGAAATGCCGGCACGGCAGGCATGAGCGAAGCCGAGAGCCATGATGCGATCGCAGAAAATGACCGTCTCCTTCTGACCGCAGTGGCGGTAGACGGTGTCGATCATCTTGGAGATGTTCTTCTTGGTCATCTCCTGGTTGGCGGTCTCGTAAGGCACATTGACGTTCTTCGGCAGAAGCTCGCCGATGATCATGCGGCCAGGCGTGGTGTCATGGATCTTCGACACGACCTTGCCTTCGGCGTCGACCGTGCGGAAGCGGCCCTTGATCTTGGCGTGCAGGGTCACCGCCTTGGTCTCGAGCGCATGCTGGAGTTCGCCCATGTCGGCAAACACCATGCCCTCGCCCGGCTCGTTCTGGTTGACGATCGAGAGATAGTAGAGACCGAGAACCATGTCCTGCGACGGCACGATGATCGGCGCGCCGGAAGCCGGGTGCAGGATGTTGTTGGTCGACATCATCAGCACGCGGGCTTCAAGCTGCGCTTCCAGGGACAGCGGCACGTGAACGGCCATCTGATCGCCGTCGAAGTCGGCGTTGAAGGCCGTGCAGACCAGCGGATGCAGCTGGATCGCCTTGCCTTCGATCAGGATCGGCTCGAACGCCTGGATGCCGAGGCGGTGCAGCGTCGGCGCACGGTTCAACAGCACCGGGTGCTCGCGGATGACCTCGTCAAGAATATCCCAGACTTCCGGACGTTCCTTCTCGACCAGCTTCTTCGCCTGCTTGACGGTCGAGGAGWAACCCTTGGCGTCGAGRCGGGCGTAGATGAAGGGCTTGAACAGTTCGAGCGCCATCTTCTTCGGCAGGCCGCACTGGTGCAGCTTGAGCTCCGGACCGGTGACGATGACCGAGCGGCCGGAATAGTCGACGCGCTTGCCGAGCAGGTTCTGGCGGAACCGGCCCTGCTTGCCCTTGAGCATGTCGGACAGCGACTTCAGCGGACGCTTGTTGGCACCGGTGATGACGCGGCCGCGACGGCCGTTGTCGAACAGTGCGTCGACGGCTTCCTGCAGCATGCGCTTTTCATTGCGCACGATGATGCCGGGAGCGCGCAGCTCGATCAGCCGCTTCAGACGGTTGTTGCGGTTGATGACGCGGCGATAGAGGTCGTTCAGGTCGGACGTCGCGAAACGTCCACCATCCAGAGGAACCAGCGGACGCAGGTCCGGCGGGATCACCGGAACCACCTTCATGATCATCCATTCCGGACGRTTGCCGGAYTCCATGAAGTTCTCGACGACCTTGAGCCGCTTCAGATACTTCTTCTGCTTCAGTTCGGACGTGGTCGAAGCCAGTTCCGAACGCAGGTCGCCGGCGATCTTCTCCAGGTCCATGCCGGCCAGAAGGTCATGAATGGCCTCTGCGCCGATCATGGCGGTGAACGAATCCTCGCCATATTCGTCGACGGCGATCATGTACTCTTCCTCGCTGAGCAGCTGGTGCTCCTYCAGCGCGGTGAGGCCAGGCTCGGTGACGATGTAGTTCTCGAAGTAGAGGACGCGCTCGATGTCCTTCAAGGTCATGTCGAGCAGCGTGCCGATGCGCGAGGGCAGCGACTTCAGGAACCAGATGTGAGCGACGGGAGCGGCGAGCTCGATATGGCCCATGCGCTCGCGGCGGACGCGCGACAGCGTGACTTCGACGCCGCACTTCTCGCAGATGACGCCCTTGTACTTCATGCGCTTGTACTTGCCGCACAGGCACTCATAGTCCTTGATCGGGCCAAAAATGCGCGCGCAGAAAAGACCGTCACGCTCCGGCTTGAAGGTGCGGTAGTTGATGGTCTCCGGCTTCTTGATCTCGCCGAACGACCAGGACAGAATCTTCTCAGGGCTGGCGAGCGATATCCGGATGGAATCGAACACCTGCGCCGGCGCCTGCGGATTGAAGAGATTCATGACCTCTTGGTTCATGCCGTTCTCCTTTTCGGGGTCCTCGAAAACCCCTTGCATCTAACGCGGACCAAACGCCCGCCGTCTTTGTCGGCCACTGGCCGTCGAATTCGTTTGGCGCGCCGCAACTTATGCGGCGCGCCGTAGCCTTACTCGGCCGCGTCGGGCAGCCGGATCGGGTTGTCGTCGAGCTTGGTGTTCTCCAGCTCGACATTGAGGCCGAGAGACCGCATTTCCTTGACGAGCACGTTGAAGCTCTCCGGAATGCCGGCCTCGAAGGTGTCGTCGCCGCGGACGATCGCCTCGTAGACCTTGGTGCGGCCAGCGACGTCGTCCGACTTCACCGTCAGCATTTCCTGCAGCGTGTAGGCGGCGCCGTAGGCTTCCAGCGCCCAGACCTCCATCTCGCCGAAGCGCTGGCCACCGAACTGCGCCTTGCCGCCCAGCGGCTGCTGGGTGACGAGCGAGTACGGACCGATCGAACGCGCGTGGATCTTGTCGTCCACGAGATGGTGAAGCTTGAGCATGTAGATATAGCCCATCGTCACCTTGCGATCGAACGGCTCGCCCGTGCGTCCGTCATAGAGCTGCGACTGACCTGATGTGTGCAGGCCCGCCTGCTCCAGCATGATGTTGATGTCAGCCTCGTGCGCGCCGTCGAACACCGGGGTCGCGATCGAGACGCCGCGGCGCATCTGCTCGCTGAGGCGAACAATGCTCTCGTCGTCATAATCACGGACCGGCTCGTTGCGGTCATTCGCCGGAATGAAGCTCTCGAGCGTCTTGCGCAGCGGCTTGATGTCGCCCGCCACCTTGTACGCGTCGATCAGCTCGCCGATCTTCTTGCCCATGCCTGCGCAAGCCCAGCCCAGATGCGTTTCCAGGATCTGGCCGACATTCATGCGGCTCGGCACACCCAGCGGGTTGAGCACGATATCGGCATGCGTGCCGTCCTCGAGGAAAGGCATATCCTCGACCGGAACGATGCGCGACACGACACCCTTGTTGCCGTGACGGCCGGCCATCTTGTCGCCCGGCTGCATCTTGCGCTTCACCGCCACGAAGACCTTGACCATCTTCATGACGCCCGGAGGCATTTCGTCGCCGCGCTGSACCTTCTCGACCTTGTCCATGAAGCGCTGYTCRAGCGCCTTCTTGGAGTCGTCGTACTGGCCACGCAGGGCTTCCAGTTCGCTCTGGAGCTTTTCGTTCTCCACGGCAAACTGCCACCACTGCGAACGCGGATASTCGTCSAGCGTRTCCTTSGACAGCGTCGAGCCCTTCTTGAAGCYCTTCGGTCCRGCRATYGCTTCCTTGCCGACGAGMACGTCGGAAAGACGCGMATASACGTTGCGGTCCAGAATGGCCTGCTCGTCGTCGCGGTCCTTGGCGAGGCGTTCGATCTCCTCGCGCTCGATCGCCATGGCGCGCTCGTCCTTCTCCACACCGTGGCGRTTGAACACGCGCACCTCGACGACGGTGCCGAAGGTGCCCGGAGGCATGCGCATCGARGTGTCGCGCACGTCCGAAGCCTTTTCGCCGAAGATGGCGCGCAGMAGCTTYTCTTCCGGCGTCATCGGGCTTTCGCCCTTCGGCGTGATCTTGCCGACCAGGATGTCGCCCGGCTGMACTTCCGCRCCGATATAGACGATGCCGGCTTCGTCGAGGTTCTTCAGCGCTTCTTCCGAAACGTTCGGAATATCACGCGTGATTTCCTCCGGACCGAGCTTGGTATCGCGCGCCATGACCTCGAACTCCTCGATGTGGATCGAGGTGAAGACGTCGTCGGCGACGATGCGCTCGGAGAGCAGGATCGAGTCCTCGTAGTTGTAGCCATTCCACGGCATGAACGCGACCAGCACGTTGCGGCCGAGCGCCAGATCACCGAGCTCGGTCGACGGACCGTCGGCAATGATGTCGCCCTTGTTGACCCGATCACCCATACGCACCAGCGGACGCTGGTTGATGCAGGTGTTCTGGTTCGAACGCTGGAACTTCATCAGCCGGTAGATGTCGACGCCGGACTTGCCCGGATCGAGATCTTCCGTCGCGCGGATAACGATACGCGTCGCGTCCACCTGGTCGACGATGCCGCCGCGGCGAGCGCCGATGGCGGCGCCTGAGTCACGGGCAACGATCGGCTCCATGCCGGTGCCGACAAACGGCGCCTCGGCGCGCACCAGCGGCACGGCCTGACGCTGCATGTTCGAGCCCATCAGAGCGCGGTTGGCGTCGTCGTTCTCGAGGAACGGGATCAGGGCCGCGGCCACCGACACCATCTGCTTGGGGGACACGTCCATCAGGTCGACGTTTTCACGCGGCGCCATCATCACTTCGCCGGCACTGCGGCAAATGACGAACTCGTCGACGAAGCCGCCATTCTTGTCGAGCTCGGCGTTGGCCTGCGCGACATGGTGCTTGGCTTCTTCCATCGCCGAGAGATAGACGACGTCATTGGTCAGCTTGCCGTCGACGATCTTGCGGTACGGGCTCTCGATGAAGCCGTACTTGTTGACGCGTGCGAAGGTGGCCAGCGAGTTGATCAGACCGATATTCGGGCCTTCCGGCGTCTCGATCGGGCAGATRCGGCCGTAATGCGTCGGGTGCACGTCGCGCACTTCGAAGCCGGCGCGCTCGCGGGTCAGACCGCCCGGTCCAAGYGCCGACAGRCGACGCTTGTGGGTGATCTCCGACAGCGGGTTGGTCTGGTCCATGAACTGCGACAGCTGCGAGGAACCGAAGAACTCGCGCACGGCGGCAGCCGCCGGCTTGGCGTTGATCAGGTCCTGCGGCATCACCGTGTCGATCTCGATCGAGGACATACGCTCCTTGATCGCACGCTCCATGCGCAGCAGGCCGACGCGGTACTGGTTTTCCATGAGCTCGCCGACAGAACGCACGCGACGGTTGCCGAGATTGTCGATGTCGTCGATCTCGCCCTTGCCGTCGCGCAGTTCGACCAGCGTCYTGACCACGGCCAGGATGTCGTCCTTGCGCAGCACGCGCACGGTGTCCTCGGCCTTGAGTTCGAGGCGCATGTTCATCTTGACGCGGCCAACGGCCGACAGATCGTAGCGCTCGCTGTCGAAGAACAGCGAGTTGAACATGGCTTCGGCGGTCTCGAGCGTCGGCGGCTCGCCGGGGCGCATGACACGGTAGATGTCGAACAGCGCGTCCTGGCGGCTCTCGTTCTTGTCGACGTTGAGCGTGTTTCTGATGTAGGCGCCGACATTGACGTGGTCGATGTCGAGAACCTTGATCTCGTTCTCGCCCGTGCCGAGCAACACCTTCAGCGTCTTTTCGTCGATCTCATCGCCGGCTTCGAGGAAGATCTCACCGGTGGCGTAGTTGACGATGTCCTCGGCCAGGTAATTGCCGAGCAAATCCTCGTCGGTCGCCTTGATCGCCTTGAGACCCTTTTCGCCAAGCGCCCTGGCCTGACGGGCGGTGATCTTCTTGCCTTGCTCGACAACGACCTCGCCCGTATCGGCGTCGACCAGGTCGCCGACAGCCTTGAGGCCGCGGAAACGCTCGACGTTGAACGGGATGCGCCAATGGTCGCCGGCACGCTTGTAGGTGATCTTGTTGTAGAAGGTCGACAGGATCTCTTCGCCATCCATGCCGAGCGCCATCAAGAGCGACGTCACCGGAATCTTGCGGCGACGGTCGATGCGGGCGTGCACGACGTCCTTGGAATCGAACTCGATGTCGAGCCACGAACCGCGATAGGGAATGACGCGCGCGGCAAACAAAAGCTTGCCCGACGAGTGCGACTTGCCCTTGTCGTGGTCGAAGAAAACGCCCGGCGAACGGTGCATCTGCGAGACGATGACGCGCTCGGTGCCRTTGACGATGAAGGTGCCGTTCAAGGTCATGAGCGGCATGTCGCCCATGTAGACGTCCTGCTCCTTGATGTCCTTGATCGACTTGGCGCCGGTATCCTCGTCAATATCGAACACGATGAGGCGCAGCGTCACCTTCAGCGGCGCGGCATAGGTCAGGTCGCGCTGACGGCATTCGTCAACGTCGAATTTCGGTCCTTCGAACTCGTACTTCACGAACTCCAGCATCGAGGAGCCGGAAAAATCGGAGATCGGGAAGACCGACTTGAAAACAGCCTGCAGTCCCTCGTCCGGACGTCCGCCCTTGGGCTCGTCCACCATCAGGAACTGGTCATAGGACGCCTTCTGAACCTCGATCAGGTTCGGCATCTCCGCAACTTCCGGAATCTTTCCGAAGAACTTGCGTACGCGTCTGCGGCCATTGAAAGTCTGGGTCTGGGCCATCGTCGCTCCTTAGCTCTAAACTCGGGACGGGCCTCGCCGCGGCCCGCCTTGCATACCGAGCCGCCTGGGCGGCGGCTCTCTGTCTGTTCTCCGTCCGCCCCAACCAATTGCTTGGCGGCGGCCGGCTAAAACGGGAGAAAACCCGTTTCCTGAGGGCCGGCTGTGGCCCTCAGGAAAGAGGTTCTCGTACATCTCGCGCTACGCGTCCTCCCTTCGGCCGAAAGGAGTGGCGGACGGCGCGAGGCCGTCCGCCGCTTTTACGCTTACTTCAGGTCGACCTTGGCGCCGGCTGCTTCCAGCTGGGCCTTGAACTTGTCAGCGTCAGCCTTGGAAACGGCTTCCTTAACCGGCTTCGGAGCCGCTTCGACCAGATCCTTGGCTTCCTTGAGGCCAAGACCGGTGATGGCGCGGACTTCCTTGATGACGTTGATCTTCTGAGCGCCGGCCTCGACGAGGACGACGTCGAATTCGGTCTTCTCTTCAACCGGAGCAGCAGCGGCTGCACCGCCGCCAGCAGCGGCAACCGCCACCGGAGCAGCAGCCGAAACGCCCCACTTTTCTTCCAGAAGCTTCGACAGCTCGGCCGCCTCGAGGACGGTCAGCTTCGAAAGGTCGTCTACGATCTTTGCGAGATCAGCCATTGTTGTATTCCTTCATAAGGTTCGAACGTGTGTTTGTGATAGCGAGGAACGGCCTCATGCCGCCTCGTCCTTCCGGGCGTAAGCGCCGATGACGCGCGCGACCGAAGCCGCTGGCGCATTGACGATCTGGGCGATCCGGGTTGCCGGCGTGGCGATCATGCCAACCAGCCTGGCGCGCAGCTCATTGAGCGACGGAAGTGTGGCGAGTGCCTTCACACCATCGGCATTGAGCGAGGTTGTGCCCATTGCGCCGCCGAGAATGATCAACTTCTCATTCCCCTTGGCGAAATCGGACGCGACCTTCGGCGCCGCAATCGGATCCTCCGAATAAGCAATCAGCGTCTGTCCCTTGAACAGGTCGATGATCGATGCGGAGTCCGTGCCCTGAAGAGCGATTTTGGCGAGACGGTTCTTCGCGACTTTAACGGTGCCACCGGCAGCGCGCATTTTCGACCGAAGGTCGTTCATTTGCGCGACGGTGATACCGGCATAGTGGGCCACTACGACTGAACCTGCGCCCGAAAACGCATCATTCAGGCCCGTGACGAGTTCGCGTTTTTCCGCTCTGTCCACTGCCTATCTCCAGTTGACCCCTACCCTGTTCAACGGGAACATTCCCATTGACGAGGACAGGCGTCGGGTTGCCTTTTGCCGGCCGGGCCATCCAGTAACGGATCTCCCGAACGACGCTCGAGGATCCTGCCCCCTTTCGCCACACCGACGGCCAAGCCGACGATGCGCAGACAAAAGGCAAACACGGTTCGAACCTTTCATTGGAGCTTGTCGCTCCGTTGTCCGGTTTTCACCCGTCTCATGCAGGCCCAATTGAATTAAGGCTTCTGGGCCGCCTGCAATCTCGGACAGGATGTCCGGAAGCCTCTCGGCTTCCGGTACCGGGCCACCAACAAGTCGGAGGCCCGGAATTCACTTGCGGATCAGCCGCTTAGCGGCCGATCCAAGATGTTCGTATCAGGACGCGGCGAGCGTCGAGACGTCGAGCTTGAGGCCCGGGCCCATCGTCGAGGTGACCGACACCTTCTTGACGTAGTTGCCCTTGGCGCCAGCCGGCTTTGCCTTGGTCACCGCATCCGCGAAGGCACGGATGTTCTCTTCCAGCGCCTTGACGTCGAACGAGACCTTGCCGACACCGGCATGAACGATGCCGGCCTTCTCGACGCGGAACTCGACCGCGCCGCCCTTCGATGCCTTGACGGCGGCGGCGACGTCGGTGGTGACGGTGCCGACCTTCGGGTTCGGCATCATGCCGCGCGGGCCGAGCACCTTACCGAGACGGCCGACCAGCGGCATCATGTCCGGCGTGGCGATGCAGCGATCGAAATCGATCGTGCCCTTCTGGACGATCTCGACCAGATCCTCGGCACCGACGATGTCGGCGCCTGCGGCCTTGGCCTCTTCCGCCTTGTCGCCACGAGCGAACACGGCAACGCGAACCGAGCGGCCTGTGCCGTTCGGCAAATTGACCACGCCGCGGACCATCTGGTCGGCATGACGCGGGTCGACGCCGAGGTTCATCGCGACTTCGATGGTCTCGTCGAACTTGACCGAGGAACGGTCCTTGAGCAGCTTCAACGCATCGCCCAAGGCATAAGCCTTGTTGGGATCAATGCCTTCGCGGGTCTTCGATACACGCTTTGCAATCTTTGCCATGATCTCAGCCCACCACTTCCAGACCCATCGAGCGGGCGGAGCCCTCGACCATGCGCATGGCCGCCTCGACGTCGTTTGCGTTCAGATCCTTCATCTTGGCAGTGGCGATCTCGCGAACCTTGTCGCGCGAAACGGTGCCAGCCTTGACCTTGCCCGGCTCCTTCGAACCCGACGTGAGGTTTGCCGCCTTCTTCAGGAAGTAGCTCACCGGTGCCGTCTTCATGACGAAGGTGAAMGACTTGTCCTGGTARTAGGTGATGACGACCGGRACCGGCGATCCCTTTTCCATTTCCTGGGTCTGCGCGTTGAACGCCTTGCAGAATTCCATGATGTTGATGCCACGCTGACCAAGCGCCGGGCCGATCGGGGGAGACGGCGTCGCCGATCCCGCTTTCACCTGGAGCTTGAGCTGGCCTGCAATTTTCTTAGCCATCTCTTTTCCTGCCTTTGTCTATGCCGGCCCCAATCATCTGGGAAACACCGGCGGTTGCAGTCTGGTGGTGCGATCCATGCGGCCGGCTAAAGCCCCATTCGTCTCCCACCGTACTCAGGCCACGCGCTTCCGCGCCGCCTCCCCTGATCGCCAAACCGGCGCCAGAGATTCGGATCAGCCCTTTTCGACCTGTCCGAATTCCAGATCGACAGGCACGGCGCGCCCGAAGATCGAAACTTCCACCTTGAGCCGCGCCCGCTCCTCGTCCACTTCCTGGACGAAACCGTTGAAGGACGCGAAAGGACCGTCCGAAACGCGGATCGCTTCGCCGATCTCGAAAGTGACCGAGGGCTTCGGCCGCTCGACGCCTTCCTGCACCTGGTTCAGGATGCGCTGTGCTTCCGCCTCGGTGATCGGCACCGGCTTGGAGTCACCCAGGAAGCCGGTGACCTTCGGCGTGTTCTTCACCAGCGAGAACACGGCATCGGTCAGGTTGGCCTTCAAGAGCACGTAGCCCGGGAAGAACTTGCGCTCGGCATCGACCTTGCGGCCACGGCGAACCTCGACGACCTTCTCGGTCGGCACTACGATCTGCTCGATATCGGCGGACAGGCCCTTCTGCTTGGCCTTGTTCTCGATGTCCTCGGCGACCTTCTTTTCAAAGTTCGAATAAGCGTGGACGATGTACCAGCGCGCAGCCATTTTTTTAGACTTCTCCGTAGTCGCCGGACTTAGCGTCCAATGCCCAGAATCTGTTCGATCGCGAAGCCCATCAACTGATCGGCGCTAAAGAAAAAAATCATCGCAATCACAGCGAAGGCCAGAACCATCACCGTCGAGATCATCGTTTCGCGCCGCGACGGCCAAGTCACCTTGGCGGTCTCCGAGCGAACCTGCTGGAGAAAGACGAAAGGATTTGTGGTTTTCGAAGCCATATGCCGCTCTGTCTTCAAGACCCGTTGGCCGGGTCTCCTGGATGATCCCGCTGGCCGGGACGTGCCGCCTGAGCCCAGTATCGCGCCGAATCAGCGCAATCATTTCGCCCATGCAAATCAGACGCGTAAAGCCGGTTTCCCAGCTCCACGCGTCGCGTGTCTGTTCTGTCTACATAAAACCGATTCTTGATCCACGCAAGTGGCAAGTGTCCGCTTTATGACCAAACACCGCCTCGGAACCATCCAGTCGTTCCGTCCCGGCTATGGCGCCCTTATGCCCCAATCAGCCTAATATGGCAAGCGTGTCGCCGGTTTTCAAAGGCGGGCACGAAAAATCGTTTCCAATGGCCATTCTTGAAATGGCACGGGCAGCAGGGCTCGAACCTACGACCTGCGGTTTTGGAGACCGCCGCTCTACCAACTGAGCTATGCCCGTATCGCGCGCGCCTCGGCGCAGCAGGGGCTTCCTAAAAGCTTCCGCGCTCTCTGTAAAGAGCGGTTTGCACGCAAACGCGCCTTCATCCCCTTTGCCAGAAATCGGGATAGTCAACGACCAGCCCATCGCGGTCGATCTCGAGTTCGCGCTTGAAGTCGCTGGCGCGCGATTCATAGAGATATCGCCTGCCCTCCTCGAGGCATGTGTAGCGCTGCGGGTTGCTGACGACCGTGAGCGCCGGGAATTCGATGAAAGCGGTGGTGATCTCGGCTCTCTGCCCGGTGGAAAGCCGCAAGCGYCGGATCGGCAGCGTGTTGGTGAACGGGGTGACGGTGAGATCAGGGTCGAGCACGCCGTCCAGTTCTGGCATCGGCAGACCGTCCAGTGTCCAGCGGCCGTCACCGTCGGAGGCAAGAACCAGTGCCCGGCCGGAGCCGATCATGTCGACAGTGACACTCCTGGCGCGCCAGTTCGCGTCGCATTCTATGCGATAGCGGACGGCAAAAGGCGTTTGGCCGGAGCAAATGACGACGGAGTCGGCCAGGACCTCTCCTGCCCGCTCGCGCAGTTCGAGATGCTCGATACCGGGGCCGTCCCACTCGCGCCAGCGCACGATCTTGAAGTCCTCGGCAGTCATCGCTCACTCCCTTTTGCGGGCACCTCATGAGGCGCTCGCGGCAGGCTGGGTTCTTCCATATCCAAGCCAAAGCGCCCAGCCGCATGTCAGAAGCTCGAGTGCGAACGTCCAGTGCAAAACAAAACTCAAGACCCAGTTTTTGTATCTGGCCGGAACCGTAACCAGTTCAAGTGCATGGCGGTCAAACGGCATCAGCCACAATATGGGAGACGCCAAGGTGTCCAGGACCATGTGCACCATGGCGGCGGCAAAAAAGGCGCCGGTAGCCGCCAGATACGGCCTGGCGCACCAGCTGACGAGAACCAGCGACAACAGCCCGGTCGCCGCCCAGAACAGCGGCCAATGAGTGACATAGGCATGGTGGTGGGTGCGTCCGCCGTCGACAAAATGGAAATACAGCATGTCGATATCGGGGATGACGCTACCGGTTATCGCGGCAATCATGATGCCGGGCGCCTCACGCCAGCGTCCCCGCGCGAACCGACCCAGAATGTATCCCGATGGCAGATGGGCGATCAGCATCACAAAAGCCTCAACGATGCATCAGCGTCCCAGCTTTTTGTGGCGCCATCTTTGCCGAGGTTTGCAGGAATTGCGCAGCTTCGACGGTTCGGCAAAAGCCGCCTGATCTCTGCCGGAATTCCGGGGCGCTGGTGACCGGCCGCAGGGTCTGCCTGTTTGCAACGGCTACGATTTCCCGGCCGGTGGCGTGTATGGCCCGCCSRGYACGCCCCAGCCCCAGGCYGGCATCGGYTCGGTYTCRGGATCGCARGTTTCGCCGAGATTGGAGTTCATCTTGGCCAGCCGCGATCCCCATTCGACATAGCCYRTGAAGGCSGAGCGGAATTCGGGATCGTCSGGCAGMCCGACGGCATCKGCGGCRTCGGCRAGCAGGTTGATCCAGCGGCGGCGCTGYTCYTCGGTCAAATGCTTGCCCAGATGATGCATGACCATCTCGCGGTGGCCGCCGAACTTTTCGCTGTAGGTCTTCGGTCCGCCAAAGACTTCGCCGATGAAGGCGGCGACATGGGCGGGATGGTCCGGCGACATGGTCTTGAACACCGGCCCAACGACGGGATCCGTTGCCACCTTGTCGTAGAAGGTCTGTGTCAGCCGGTTCAGGGCGTCACTGCCGCCGGCCCATTCGTAGAGTGTCGGAACATCCCGGCTCATTATCGATCCTCCCCCAGCCCCGGCGCCACCGGCCGCGACGATAGCGGAAAGATCTAAGACAGCTCAACCTGCCTCGATGGCCAGTTTCCGAAAACCGCGCGCTACAGCTTTGCGGGCGCGTCGGCCGCCGCATTGGCGGGCGGCAGGCCGCGGCAATTGTCTGGCCTGGGAACAGCCTTGCAAATCGTCGCGCCGGTCAGTGCGTCGACCGATTGCGGTCCCGTTGTCAGTCCCGCCTTCAGCATGGTGTCCGGTTCAAGCCGGCCCTCGGTCGAGCGTCCCGCGATCGCTTTGAACAAAGCGGGACCGATCGCCATCTCCTCGAGGTACGCCTTGACCACCTGCTTTTGTCCCATCGGGTACAGGCTGAGCCGCGCCTCGGGACCGACAAGCCTTCTCGCGCCGCCGGCAAGCATCAGCGCACAGGCCGAATCGCACTCCACGCCCGCATCGATGCTCAATCCGGCATAGGCGCCCTCTTTGGCCAGGCAATTCCATGCTCCTGGGTCGCAATCGACGAAATCGGTCCGGGCCACGGCGACGTCGAGCTTCCTTTCGTGGATAAGCCGGCCCGCTGCCAGAGCGCCGGACAGGTCACCTCCCCGTGAGCTGATCACGACAGGCAGGCGCCGATTGCCCAGCGTGGCGAGCAACTGGCGCAGCTTCTGCGGCGTCTGACTCGTAATCACGCCTTCCGCCGAGATCCATTCCGGACAGTCGGGATTACACAGCGGATTGCTGCCGCGAACCACGACAAAGCGCATGTCCGCTCCGGCCTTCGCGGTCTCCGGTCCAACCGGCACGATATCCCCGGCCTTGCCAGTCGCAGCCGCCGATGGCGTCGCATCGTTTGCAGAGCTCGGTATCTCCCGGCAATTCGGGGCCGGCTGTTGCATCGCGCACAAGCTTGCGGTGGTCAACAGCCCCACGGCGTCGCGGCTGGTCACCAACTTCATCGTCAGCATATCGTCGAGCCCGATCTGACGGATGTCGCTGGCCGGCGTCGCCTTCATCATGACAAGCACGCCGTCGCCGATTCCCATTTCCTTCAAGTAGGCGGAAAGCGTCTTCTCGACCGCCTTGCTCATCTCGTAGGTCTTGTAGCTGCCGGCATTTTTCCGGCTGATTACCTTGGTGTTGATCACCTTCTTCTTGCCGTTCACGATCCGATAGGTGGTCCGGTAGAGCAGCTTCTCCCGGTGATATGTGGTTGTGATCTGGTGGACGCCGAGATAACCGAAATCTCCGACCACGCGGCGAATACCGCCGGAAAACATAAGCGGACAGGCAGAATTGCACATAGCCTCGTCGTCAAAAGCCATGCCAAAATAGTCGGCACCCTTGCCCTTGTTGTCGCCGCAATTCTTCACCTCCGGCTTGCAGCCGGAAAAAACCGTCGTGCCAACGGCGATATCGAGCTTGTTCTTGCGGATCATCCTGCCAAGTGCGAGTGCGGCATCGACATTGCCGCCGGGCGAATTGACGACGACAGGCAATTGCCGTCCCTTGAGCGTTTTGAGCGTGCGTTTGAAGAGTGACGGCGTGTCCGCCTCGATGGTGCCTTCCGCCGATATCCATTCCGGACAATTGGGCTCGCAGCCCGGCGCAGCACTGCGCACGACGGTGAACCGCATCGGCGGAATCTCACGCGACTGCTCCTGCGCCTGCGCCGCCGGGACAGACAGCACTGTCGCAATCAACAGCGCAAGACCGGCCAGCGCTTGCGACCACCACCCCTTCCCATCGAAACAGCGCCCTGGAACCACTCTTTCGCAAAGCTCCCTCAACGCAACCTATACTAGTTGCCGCGATGGCGCTTGCAACAGGGTGGGTACAGGTCCCGGATCACGAAAAAGGGCGGCCCGAAGACCGCCCTTTTCTTRTCGAWCCGGCWGTAGYCGGTCTSGATTRYTCCTTGATGGTGACGACGATGCCGKCACCGACGGTTCGGCCGCCTTGACGGATGGCGAAGCGCAGCTTCTCTTCCGTCGTCGGCACCGGCCTGCCTCATGGCCAACGCGACAATGCTAAAGTTTAGGCGGCGTCTTTGCCTCGGCATTCGCCGATGACAAAGCCCGGCAATTGTCCGGTTTTGGCGCCGATTTGCAAATGGTCGGGCCTGTCAGCAAATCCACCGATTGCGGCCCGGTGATCAATCCAACCCTCAGCATCATGTCGGG
>NZ_JBFUGJ010000071.1:0-21545 GCF_056402975.1 Mesorhizobium sp. P3_A9
TCGGCGCCGCCTATGCCGGCGGCGAGGCCGTGGCCAGCGACGATGCCGAGACAGCCGCCTTCTATACGCTCAACGAGATGGCGGCGCTGCCGCTTGCCGGTTCGGTGTTCGCGGTGGCCGAGGAACTCCTCGGTCCACACTCGAACAGCCCGGCGAAGCACTGAAAATCGCCTTGCAGGCGACAAATTGTTTCGCCACATAGACTTATGACCCGCCCTAGCCTTCTTGTCGTTTTATGTCTTGTCGTCAGCACGGCCATCTCGGCGCAGCCGGCGTTCAGTGCCGAGTCGCCGTTCGAGCCGGGGCTGATGCGGCTGGCGGAGGTTCTGGGRTCRCTGCATTTCCTGCGCAATCTGTGCGGYGAGAAGGGCGATCAGTGGCGTGGYGAGATGGAGAARCTGCTCGATTCGGARAATCCCGAYCCSGAGCGSCGCGCCCGCTTCATCGCCAGYTTCAACCGCGGCTACCGCTCCTTCGGCGGCACCTATACCCAGTGCACCGCTTCGGCCACCGAAGCCATCAGCCGTTACATGAAGGAAGGCGAGACGCTGTCACGCGACATCGCCTCGCGCTATGGAAACTAATCCGTTTCGATGCGACGCGCTCCAGGCAATCCATCAACAGATATCCGGGCCGTCGCCGGGCATGTCGGACAAATCCGGCTTGTACCGGTCTGTGTCTTGGTGCAATCCTGATGTTGCACTTCTGCAACAGCGTTAATCAAACGTTACCGCAAGAATGTGGAATTAACTCAAACTGAAGGTTTTCRCCCCGYAGGCCGGMCTAATCGGCTAAGTTTGATCCGGGTTGAAACGCAGCTTCGCCAAACACAGCCGTCTGCTGTAAAACACGATCAAAAAAATGTCGTATTTACAGATACTTAATTAGGGCTGCGTGTGGACAGAACAGATCATACTGATCCACATTGATGGGTTGCCGCTTGAAAGGGTGGACATCGCTTATGGAACATGGTGTCAACGACATCGACGCGCTGGTCAGGGAAGAGAAACGCCTGACGGYGGTGGAGAGCCACAGCGAAGCCTGGGCGGAAGGCCTTTCGGCCGGCATCGAGCCCGAGATCATTGCCGAAGCGGCGCTTGAAACCGCGTTTGGTGAAATGCTGCGCGCCAACGGCGAGACCTCGGCCCTTGCCCTGCTCGACCGCATGCGCGAGAAGGTGATTGCTGGCGCCTTCGAACCCGAGCGGCTGCGCCACTGAATCGACACCCGGTTCTTTGACGATCGATTGCCCGGGAGCCAAGGAGATACGGGCAGTGAATTTTCCGATGTCAGGCAGGCCGAAGGGCTTGGTCCTTTACATCCGCCTCGCTGCTTGCTGTGCCGCGATTGCCTTTGTGACGTGCCTGGCAAGCAGCCCGGCCTATGCGCTGAGCGAGATCAAACGCGAAGAGCTTCCCGCTCCCGTCACACCGTCGACGGATGACGATGTTTCGTCGCCCGGCGGCGCGATTCCCATGCCTGATCCGGTGGGAACCCCGCCTTCGACCGGCCAGCAGCCCGCCGCTCCTGACGCTGCGGAGCCCGATAGCCCATCCGATGGCGGCACCAACAGGCCGCGTGTCGATCCCGAAGCGCCCTTGCCGGAAGTCGTCTATGATCTCGGCAAGCTGCCCGAGCCCGTGCGGCGCATGCATGATTTGATCATCGAAGCCTGCAAGAGCGGCGACATCGAAAAGCTGAGGCCCCTGATCGGCAAGGGCGACAGCATGACCCAGATATCGCTGGCCGACATCGATGGCGACCCCATCGCCTTCCTCAAAGGGCTGTCCGGCGACCCAGACGGCCAGGAGATTCTGGCCATACTGGAAGAGGTGCTCAGCGCCGGCTATGTCCATGTCGACGCCGGAACGCCGCAGGAACTCTATGTCTGGCCGTATTTCTTCGCGCTGCCGCTGGACAAGCTCGACGCCAAGCAGCGTGTCGAACTGTTCAAGATCGTTACCGCCGGCGATTTCGACGACATGAAGCAGTTCGGCGCCTATATTTTCTATCGCGTCGGCATCACGCCTGCTGGGCAGTGGACATTTTTCGTCGCAGGGGATTGAGCCTTTCGGCCTTCTTCCTGCAGGGGCCTAGACGACAAGCGCCTCGGAAAACTCAACTGCCCTGCCCTGACCTGGCGCGACGATTTCGCCTTCCCACATGATGCGGCGGCCGCGAATGACGGTGCCGACCGGCCAGCCGGTCACTTGCTTGCCGTCATAAGGCGTCCAGCCTGCCTTCGAGCCGGCCTGCGCATTGGTGATGGTCTCGCGCCGTTTCATGTCGACAATGGTGAAGTCGGCGTCGTAGCCGGCGGCAACGCGGCCTTTCCTGGCCATGCCGAAGATGCGCTGCGGGCCGTGGCTGGACAGGTCGACAAAGCGCTGCAGGGTCAGCCGGCCGGCATTGACGTGGTCGAGCATGATCGGCACCAGCGTCTGCACGCCGGTCATGCCCGAGGGCGAAGCCGGATAGGATTTTGCCTTTTCGGCGAGTGTGTGCGGTGCGTGGTCGGAGCCGAGCACGTCGACAATGCCTTGTGCAATGCCGTGCCAGACGCCATCGCGGTGGCGGGAGGCGCGCACCGGCGGGTTCATCTGGATTAGCGTGCCGAGCCTGAGATAGTCGTCGGCGCTCAGCGTAAGATGGTGCGGCGTCGCCTCGCAGGTCGCGACGTCCTTGTGCTGTTCGAGGAACAAGATTTCCTCGGCGGTCGAGATGTGCAGGACGTGGATGCGGGCGCGGGTCTGCCTGGCGATGCGCACAAGCCGTTCGGTGCAGCGCAAGGCGGCGATCTCGTCGCGCCAGACCGGATGCGATGACGGGTCGCCCTCGAT
Organism: Mesorhizobium sp. P3_A9; assembly: GCF_056402975.1. Taxonomy (NCBI): domain Bacteria; kingdom Pseudomonadati; phylum Pseudomonadota; class Alphaproteobacteria; order Hyphomicrobiales; family Phyllobacteriaceae; genus Mesorhizobium; species Mesorhizobium sp. P3_A9. Next base: position 2,841 of record NZ_JBFUGJ010000071.1, read on the forward strand.
GCGTTCGCCGAGGCGCTCGCGCAACCGGAACTCGTCCTCCGAATGAAAGGCGGCACGGCGGCGGGTGTTTCGCAGGATCGAGGCGACGCCTTCGTCGTCCTCGACCAGCAGGTCGCCGGTGGACGATCCCATGAAGACCTTTATTCCCGCCGCACCCGGCAACCGYTCGAGTTCRCCGACATCYCTGGCGTTGTCACGGGTRCCGCCGACCCAGAASGCGAARTCGCAATGCATGCGGCCGSWRSCGCGCCGMASCTTGTCGGCRAGCGYYGCCTCGCTGGTGGTCAACGGGTTGGTGTTGGGCATTTCGAACACTGCGGTGACACCGCCAAGCACCGCAGCCCGCGAGCCCGTTTCGAGGTCTTCCTTGTGCTCCAGTCCCGGCTCGCGAAAATGCACCTGGCTGTCGACGACACCGGGCAGGACATGCAGGCCGCGGCAGTCGATCGTCTCGCCGGCTGAGGCCTGGCGGAGATCGCCTATTGCGGCGATGCGCCCATTCTTCACGCCGATGTCACGAGCCCCCTCGCCGTCATGGTTGACCACAGTGCCGCCTGTCAGGATGAGGTCGTAGGTCATGGCCATGCTCTCTTGCGGGGGGAGTGTCAGCGGCTTACGTAATGACCATCCATTTTGCAAGATCAGGCTTTTATCCGCCCCATGCCCTTTGCCCTGCTGAAAGACCGCGCGCTGATCACCGTCTCCGGCCCGGATGCCGAGCACTTTCTGCAAAACATCCTGACCACCGATCTCGACACACTCGTCGAAGGCGATGCAAAGCCCGGCGCGCTGTTGACGCCGCACGGCAAGATCCTGTTCGACTTCCTCATCTCGCGTGCCGGGGAAAACGCCTTCCGGCTCGAATGCCGTGCCGACATTTCAGACGATTTCGTTCGCCGGCTGACGCTCTACAAGCTCCGCGCCAAGGTCGAGATTGGCAAGCCGGAACAGGCGCTTGTCACTGTCGGGTGGGGAAAAGAGTCAATCGCCTCAGAAAGTGATTCAACCGCGGTTGCCGACAGGCGCTTTCCCAATGAGAGCGTCACGCGCTCCTATGCCGGCACCGCAGAGGCCGGCGAGGTCGCCGCATGGCATGCCTTCCGCATCGCCCACGGCATCGCCGAAAGCGGTGCCGATTACGCGTTGAGCGACGCCTTCCCGCATGACGTGCTGCTCGACGAGACAGGCGGCGTCGGCTTCCGGAAGGGCTGCTATGTCGGCCAGGAGGTCGTCTCGCGCATGCAGCATCGCGGCACGGCCAGGCGGCGCGTGCTGATTGTCCAGGCCGGGCTTCCCCTGCCCGCCTCCGGCACCGAACTAACCGTTGACGGACGACCGGTCGGCACGCTCGGCTCAAACGCCGGCACATCGGGGCTTGCCATTGCCCGCATCGACAGGGTCAAGGCGGCGCTGGACGCCGGCCAGCCGATCCTGGCGGGCGATGTGCCAGTGACGGTGGCCATTCCGGCCTGGGCCAAATTCAGTTTTCCGCAGGAAGCCGTCAGCGCGGAGGAGGCCTGATGGCGGCGGACCGTACCGGCGCCCCGCCACGCGCCTGGCAGCGCATGCTGTCCGGCCGTCGGCTCGACCTGCTCGACCCCTCGCCGCTCGACATCGAAATTTCGGACATTGCCCATGGGCTCGCCCGCGTCGCCCGCTGGAACGGCCAGACCAGCGGCGAGCATGCGTTTTCGGTCGCCCAGCATTCGCTGCTGGTCGAGTCGCTGTTCAACGACCTTGTGCCGCAGGCTTCGGCCACGGACCGGCTCGCGGCACTGCTGCACGATGCGCCTGAATATGTCATCGGCGACATGATCTCGCCGTTCAAGTCGGTGATGGGGGGCAGCTACAAGGACTGCGAATTGCGCCTGCAGCGCGCCATCCATCTGCGCTTCTCGCTGCCGCCCGAACCGGCTGCGGCGTTGCGCAGGGACATCAAGCGCGCCGACCAGATCGCCGCCTATTTCGAGGCAACGCTGCTCGCCGGCTTCTCGACCGCCGAGGCGACCGAATTCTTCGGCCGTCCGCGCGGCTTTTCGGCCGAGCGCTTCGACTTCACACCGCGCTCGGTGACCTGGGCGCAGAATGCCTTCCTGAAACGATTTTCGGCGATCGAGACGTCGCGGCACCAGGTTTCGACGTCGGCGATAGGGTAGAAAACGCTAAATTAACCGGAAACGTCAACACTGCGGTGTTGGATCAAACACCGCAGGCGCGCCTCATGCCCGTCGTGGATGTCAAGGTTGGTTCGGTCGTCCCGGAGCGGGTGGCCGAAGGCGTGGAGCGCTCTCGCCACATGGAAGACGAGCTGCGCGAACAGAATGAGCGCTTTTCAGCCGCYGTCGAGAACATGTCGCAYGGSCTGTGCATGTTCGATGCCGAYGAGCGSATGATCATCTGCAACSGCMAYTACCTCRACATCTTCTGCCTCGACGCCAAGCTGATACGACCGGGCATCCACTTCATCGACATCCTGCGGCACAGCGTCGACATCGGTATCGCCTCGCAAAGCGCCGACGAGCTCTACGCCATCCGCAAACCCTATATCGACCAAGCGAAACCCTCGACCTACGAAGAGACGCTGTCGGATGGTCGCATCATCAACATCTCGCACCGCCCGCTGGCTCTGGGCGGCTGGGTCTCGATCTATGAGGACATCACCGAGCAAAGGCGCGCCGAGCAGGATCTCAAGGAGCAGCATCGCCGTTTCGACGCCGCACTCGCCAACATGTCGCAAGGCTTGCTGATGTACGACGCCGACGGCAAGATGATCGTGCGCAACCGGCGTTTTCTGGAACTCTACGACGTCACCGCGGCGGACTTTCCGCTTGGAACAACGCACCGCGACGCGCTCGAACGATTGCTGGAACTGGGCATCTATACGAAGATCGACGTCGACAGCGAAGTCGCCAAGACCGAAGCCTGCCTGGCGGCGGCAAAACCGCATTCGGCCTATCGCTATCTTACCGACGGCAGGACGGTTCTGGTCACACGGCGGCCGATGAGCGGCGGCGGCTGGGTGGTGACCTTCGACGACGTCACCGAACGTCGCCTCGCCGAAGAGCGCATGACCCACCTTGCGCATCACGACACACTGACCGGACTGCCCAACCGTTCGATGTTTCGCGAACGGCTCGACATGGCACTGGAGGATACGACGGCACCGCCGCTGGCGATCTTCTCGCTCGATCTCGACCGCTTCAAGGCGATCAACGACACCTGGGGACATCCTGCCGGCGACTGGCTCTTGAAAAGCGTGGCCGAGAGGCTGCAGCGTTGCCTGCACAATGAAACAGACCTCGTCGCCCGCTTCGGCGGTGACGAGTTTGTCATCATGCAGTTCAATTCCAGGGGCATCGCCGATGCTGAAAAACTCGCGAAGCGCATCGTCGAGGCAATCGCAAAACCGTTTCGCGACAAGACCCGGGACATGCATGTCGGCATCAGCCTGGGCATCGCTATTTTCCCCAGCGATGGCAGGGACGCCGATACGCTGCTGAAAAATGCCGATACGGCGCTCTATCGAGCGAAGAGCGAAGGGCGAAACCTCTATCGCTTCTTCGAGCCCGCAATGGACGCCGTCGTGCAGGTTCGCCGGGCGCTCGAGGTCGACCTCGAAGCCGCGCTGTCGCGCCAGGAATTGGACCTCGATTACCAGCCGATCATGCACATCGCCTCCGGCGAGATCATCGGAGCGGAGGCATTGATGCGCTGGCATTCGCCAGCACGGGGCACTGTCGCGCCGGACGCATTCATTCCGGTCGCCGAAGAAACCGGACTCATCGTGCCGTTTGGCGAATGGGCGCTGAGAGAGGCCTGCACGGCGGCGGCAAGCTGGCCTCCCGGCTTGCGCATTGCGGTCAATGTCTCGGCCGTGCAGCTCAAAAGCGGCGGTTTTGCCCGCGACGTCATCTCGGCGCTGGCCTTCTCCGGCGTGCCGGCCCGACAACTGGAGCTGGAAATCACCGAAACCGTGCTGATGGACGAGAGCAAAACCGTGCTGAAGACGCTGCGACAGCTACGCGATCTCGGCATCCGCATCGCGCTGGATGATTTCGGCACCGGCTATTCCTCGCTCGGCTACCTCAGGCGTTTTCCGGTCGACAAGATCAAGATCGATCKCTCCTTCATCCGCGACATGGGCAATCGCGACACAGCGGCTATCGTCCGCACCATCATCGGGCTCGGCAATGAACTTGGCATTGTTGTCACCGCCGAGGGCGTCGAGACCGAGGCGCAACTCGACATGCTGCGCGACAATGGCTGTGTCGAGGCGCAGGGCTATCTGATCGGCGTGCCCTCGAAGGCTGCGGACATCCAGCGCCTGTTGAAGTCGCGTGCGCTGCACAGCCACACGGGCTGAAGCTTGGCAGTTCAGCGCAGTGTCTCGATGTATTTCTCATGGAAGCTGACATAGCCGGGCTCGACTACCTTCAGATGCCGCTCGATCAGCGCGTGAAACTGCGGCAATTGATGAAACGGCACACCGGGATAGGCATGATGCTCGGCATGGAACGGCATGTTCCAGGCCAGCTTGCGCACGACCCAATTGGTCAGCGTGGTTCTCGTATTCTCCAGCATGTTGGCGACGAACGGACAGCGGCCGTGCTCAGCCAGGAGATAGAGGCGCAGAAAGGGCTGACCGAGCAGAGCGGGAATGATCCAGACATAGAGAAGCACGGCGAGCCGAAAATAGACGGCGATCAGAATGACGACAGCGTAGAAGGCAATCATGGCGCGCGCCTCGGCACGTACCTTGGGTCGGCCTTTCGGCGGCACATAGCTTTCCTGGCTGCTGCCAAAGGCATTGGCGCAGAGCGTCTTGAGATGGCCCCACCACAGCGGGATGCCGGAAACATGCACGAGGTACTGCCGCAGCGTTTCCGGTTTGGGAAAGGCCAGCTCGGGATCGTTATGCGGATCCTGGGTGAAGCGGTGATGGGCGAAATGGAAGTAACGAAACCAGTCGGCCGGCAGCGCCAGCACCACGCTGCATACCCGCGCTACGACATCGTTCAGCCACTGCGTCTCGAAGGCCGTGCGATGAACCGTTTCGTGCAGCAGCGTGAACAGGAAGACGATCAGGATGCCTTGCGGCAGCATCAGCAACGGCCAGAATGGCGCTTTCGCTGCGATCAGCGATCCAAGGATCACGATCGCACCCCCATGGGCGCCGAGCTGAACGAAACCCGCAGCGTCGGACTTGGCGGTCAGGCGATTGCGCTCTTCCGGGGTTAATGACGCGATTATGTCGCGATGGTCCATTGGCTTCGATCCAGGCTGGCGATTTGATGAGAGCCAATCTAGCCGGTGAAAAAGCTTTCCAAAAACGACGATTCCTGCGATTTGGATAAGCTCACCTTATCTATCCGGCAATCATGGTCACATCTCCATCACTGAAAGGACTTCAGGCTTTCGAGGCCGCGGCGCGCACGGGCAGCTTTGCCGCGGCGGCGGAAGAGCTTTCGGTCTCGGCGGCCGCTGTCAGCCAGCTCATCCGCACCGTCGAGGAACAGATGGGCCGCAAGCTGTTTCACCGGGTCAACCGCCGCGTCGTCCTCACCGAGGCCGGCGTGGAAATGCTTCCAGGGCTGACCATGGCCTTCCAGGAAATCGGCAGTGTCTCGCGCGAACTGGGCGGCGATGCCTTCCGCCCGCGCCTGGTGGTCTCGGTGCCGCCATCCATGGCSATGGGYTGGCTTTCGCRGCGTCTSGCCSGCTTTGTCGCCAGCCACGGCGCCGYCGACATATCGCTSCGMGGYGACGACGAYCCGGTGYCGTTCGAYCGYGAKYTGATCGACATCAGGCTCTCCTACGGCCCSCAYTATCGCGAKYASCCGACSSAGGACATCGYCMGGGACGCCGTCTATCCCGTCTGCGCGCCAGGGCGTGCCAGCGCGATCAAGGCGGACGGCGATCCGCTCGCCGGGCTGCCGCTGATCCACACCGACTGGGGACCGACCGGCGCCTCGTTTCCGTCCTGGCGCAACTGGTTCGAGGCTGCCGGTGTCCAGCGCGGCCGGGCAGCGCAACGCGGCCTTTCGGCCAACTCGTCGCGCGCGGCACTCGACCTCGCCATTTCGGGACTGGGCGTGGCGCTGGCGCAAGGGGTCTATTGTGCCGAGGCGCTGGAGGACGGCAGGCTGGTCCGGCCCGCTGCCAGGGCGATCGCGTTGCGCCAGCCCTATTGCCTGACCATTCCGGAGCGCAGCGCCAGGCGCGATGTCGTGGCGGCGTTCCGCGATTGGCTCATCGAGGAATGCCAGCGCGCGGTGGGGTCGCCGGCGCTGCGTGCCAGATCCGCAATATAGCGGAATCAGCTACTTTGCTCCGCACTAGCGGCGCCTTTGACCGAACTGACCCGAAACGCGCCTGACCGGTTCAGCCACGACCGTCCGCGACACCGGTACGGCACGAGGACCTTGAGCAAATTTACCCGGTACAAGCCCAAGTATGATCATCGCGGCCATGAAACCGTATCGCAGGATGTCGAAGGCCAGTGGCGAAAGACCGCCGTGGAACAATGCGATAGCCAATTTCGGGGCGAGCACGCCGAAACCGACCAAGGCCGGCCAGCCAACGTCGCGCACACGGGCAAATACCATCCAGACGATCGCAACCAGGGTGGCATAGCCCATCGCCACGAGTATGGACATATAGATCGCCCCGACGGCGGAGCTCTTCGCTTCCATGGCAAGCGCCTGAGCTACCATCCCCGCAGCATGGTCTTGGACGGGGTCCGCCGGCGACGCTTCGCTTTGCGCAGGTCGGTCACCTGTTCTCAACCCCTCGACAAAGGATTGTTGGTTCTGCGCAATCTTCGCGCCGTCAGCCGCATAGATCTGCTTTTGAATGTCTTCCTTTGCCCCAACCAGAAAATGCTCGATTGGATCCTTGGCAAAATCGAATCCGATAAGGAATATTAGCAAGCAGAAATACAATACCTGCCCGCAATTTACTGACTGGAACAGCTTTATCATACTGCAAAATACCCCGAGCAATTCACAATACAGCTCGAGTAACACGAACCAGTTTAACTATGGTTATCGTGTTTGCACCAAATTGAGCCAAGCGCGGGCGCGACGGCAGATCAAAGGTGCCCCCTCAATGCCTCGACCATATCCTTGCTCGTTGCCACAGGAACGATCTCGAACTCGACCAGATCGTTCCATTCGATAGCCCACCGTTGCAGCASTGTGACGTCATCGGCYTCGACCARMAGGAARCAGCGACTCATATCCGCCGCGATCCAGSWGTGGTGCACGACAAGCTCATCCGGCTTCAGGCGGCCMCGRTCGCGRAAGCGGCGATAGATCTCCTTGCGGTCGCAGCCGGTGAAATCCTCGATGACGATGAACTGCATGTTTTCCCCTTGGTTGCACTATCTTCCCGGCCGGTCGAGCCGCTCCAGGAACCACTGCGTCAGCCGGACCCAGACCTCGTCCTTCTCGCCGGAATCCTCCCAGCCATGGTCGAGATTGGGGTTGTCGTTGACCTCGATGACGAAGACGCCGTCCTTGGTCTCCTTGAGGTCGACGCCGTAGAGGCCGTCACCGATGCAGCGCGCCGCCTTGACCGCGGTCTCGACGACATGGGCCGGCGTCTCCTTCAGCGTGAAGGTCTTGATGCCACCCTGGTCGGGCTTGCCATTGGCCTTGTGGTTGACGATCTGCCAGTGCTTCTTGGCCATGAGATAGTGCACGGCAAACAGCGGCTGGCCGCCGAGCACGCCGACGCGCCAATCATATTCGGTCGGAATGAATTTCTGGGCAATCAGGAGATCGGAATCCTCCAGCCACTCGGTCGCAAGCCGCGTCAGTTCCTCCAGATTCTCGCATTTCTTGACGCCGCGCGAGAAGGATGAATCCGGGATCTTCAGCACCAGCGGAAAGCCCAGTGTCTGTGCGGCCAGTTCGAGGTCGGAGGTGCCGGCGATCATCACCGTCGGTGGCACCGGCACCTTGTTGTAGGCCATCAGTTCGTTGAGATAGACCTTGTTGGTGCAACGGATCATCGACAGCGGATCGTCGATGACCGGCATGCCTTCCTGCTGGGCGCGGCGGGCGAAGCGATAGGTGTGGTTGGAGATCGAGGTGGTCTCGCGGATGAACAGCGCATCGTAGTTCGCGAGCTTGGCCAAATCCTTCTTGGTGATGGGTTCGATTTCGACCCCCATCTTTTCGGCGATCTTGGCCCAGTAGCGCAGCGACGAGATTTCCGACGGCGGCAGTTCCTCATGCGGATCGACCAGCGTGGCGAAGGTATAGCGCGCCGGCGTGCGTCCCTTGGTGTCACGCCATTCGCGGTTGGTGTAGGTCTCCAGGCACTGGATGAAGCTTTTTTCTTCGTCCTCGGTCATCCGCGCCAGCGGATGGAAGCCGATCTTGCGGATCGAGGCCCATTCGGCGCTGTCCTTGATATGGACTTCGAGCGCCGGGGCGCGGAACCAGTCGAACAAGAGCTTGGCGAAGCGGTCCCACACCTTGGAGGGTCCGATGCCGAAGAAGATGCAGACCTTGGCCGGAAAGGCTCCGCCCAGATCCTTGCGGCATTTGTTGAGCGCCAGTTCCAGTTCCGGCAGCGCATGCTCATAGAGCTTGCGCTCCGACAGGTCGATCATCGTCTCGACAGTCGGAATGACCTTGTGGCCACGTGAACTCGCCAGCAGCGAGGCATAATAGCCGCGGCTCTGGTAGCCGTAATTGTTCGACAGGTTGATGACCTTCGGCCGCTGGCCGCGGAACAGCGACGGATGCGCGAGATAATCACGATTGGTTATGATCTTGTGCGGTGTCGCCACCTGGTCGAGATCGCTCTGCCGGCCGGTAAGGATGACCCAGGTCATTTTGTGTCGCGCTTCCCCAGAGTGATGGCGGCACGCAGTCCGTCGCGGCCGAACTGCGCCATGTTCATGAAGATGCCGTAGGGCACGGGAATGTTGGCGGCATCAAGGATGGTTTCCTGCCTCTCGTCCTCGACCCAGGGATCGTGGATCAGAATATGGTCGCCATCATCGCCGATGGCCAGCACCCAGTGCGGCACCTTCTTGCCGAACATCAGGAAGCCGCTGATCAGCACCAGCACCAGCTTTCCCTCGGCGATCGCGGCTCTGATGTCATCGATGCTGAATGAGCGGTAATTCACCGGGATGCCGTAAAGTTCCGCACGGCGGCGAAAGTCGACCTGAGCCAGTTCCATGACCCGGCGCTTGTCCTCGCTGCGCACCGATTGCAGGAACAGTGCGCCATAGAAGGAAACGAAGATTTCCGCCGCGAGCCCGCTTTCGTATCCCGAGACAGCCAGGCCGAATGGTTCGCACCCGCCCGGTCCCGACATCATGAAGACGGTCGTCGCCTCGCGCCAGAGACGGATTTCCATCACCGGATCGGGCACGAAGCCCCGGTCGAAATTGGCCATGGCCATCATCAGGCAGCATGGGCCGCAGGTGAATTCGCAGGTCTGCTGATAGAACGGAACCCTGGTGGCGATCGGGATGTCGCCGCGCAAGGTTTTCTCATAGCGAAGCGCGGTTGCGCCGTCCTCGTAGTAGCCCGGCTCACGGCCGATCTTGCGGTAGCCGGCCTGCTCGTAGATGCGGATGGCGCGGCTGTTGTCCTCACGCACTTCGAGACGCAGCATCATGCGGTCGTGTTCGAAGGCCGCCTCCTCCGCCGACGCAAGCAGCATGCGGCCGACACCCAGCCCGCCAAAAAACGGACCCGTGGCTATGGAGTAAAGCCGCGCCACCCCACTGCCCTTGCGAAACAGCACGATCGCATAGCCGGCGACGCGGCCATCGACTTCGGCGACCAGCGTCTGCGCGGTCTCGCGCTCGATGAACAGGCGAAAGGAGCGACGGGAAATGCGATCGCTCGTGAAAACGGCTTTCTCGATGGCGGCGAGATCATCGACGTCAGACGCGCGGGCCGTGCGGATCTCGGCAGGCATGCGACTTGAGAAAACCTCGATTGCGTTGCGGAAACGGCCCCGGTCAAAAGCGTCGCAAACACCGGCCGAAGCGCCGGTATTCATCAAGCGCTATCGCTCCTTGATTAGGGCCGAATTGTGACAGTTTCCGCGGCGGCAAGGAAGCGCGCGGGCTTTGAACAGGATCGCAGTTTTGATGGACCACCGGCTGCAAGTCATTGYGGCCACTCAGCTTGCGAGGCCTGCCAGAAGCTGGCCATAGGCACTCTTGGCCACGACCGCCAATTGCTCACGCGGCAGCGAGCCGACGACGGCGCAGCCATATCCCTTGTCCAGCCAGTAGACCGCCTGCGGGCCATCCTGCGCCGAGGCATAGGTGCCCTTGGCATTCTCCGTCGATTCCGCGGTGACGAAGAGCGATATGCGCTCGCCCTTGTCGTCCTCGTAGAGCAGCATCGCGGCCTTGGCTTCGCCGGCCGGCAGCAACCGGCCGCCGACCAGCTGAAAACCGTTCGCGGTCAGATCCGGCGCCACCAGCTTCAGCCCGACCCGGTTGGACAGCCAGGTCTGCAAATGATCCTTGTCGCTGGCCGGCACTTCCACCGCATGCCGCTTCTCGGCGGCGTAGATGACATGGGCGGCAATCGCCTGTTCGGCGAGCCGATCCTCCGCCGGATCCTCCTGTCCGACGCCGTCAATGCCGGCAAAATAGCCACCAAATCCGCCCGTGGCCAAAAGCACGGCAGCGGCAGCGGCAAGCCACCAGCGCAAGCGCGGCACCATAGCCTTAATAGGCGTTTCGCCGAGCACCACCTTGCGCAAGCGCGCGGGAACGGGCTCATCCAGCACGCCGGCAAAGGCCGAGCGCAACGCCTCCCGGTCGGCGGTGAAGCGGGCGCTTCTGGCCTTCATCTCGGGATTGGCATCGAGCCAGGCATCATAGGCGGCACGCTCGTCGGCCGGCAACTCGCCGTCGAGCGCCATATGGATGTCACGTTCGGAAAAATCGCGGCGGATCATTTCTCGACGATCCTTATCGCGCGGCGACGCGCCGTGTCATCCAGCAATCCGCGCAATTCCTCGCGCCCGCGCGCAATGCGCGACATCAGCGTGCCGGCGGGCACGCCCAGAATGTTGGCGGCCTCGGCATAGGAAAAGCCTTCGATGGCGACCATGACAAGGGCCGCGCGRCGATCGGGGCTGATCGCCTGCAACGCRTCGATGATYTCGCGYGAGGCGATGCYCTCSAMCTGCTCGGCCGGCTGGGCAACCGCCTCGCCCGCTTCCAGGGGCAGCATCGCCGCTTCGCCGCGACGGTTCACCTTGCGCATCTGGTCGATGAACAAATGATGCATGATCGTAAACAGCCACCTCCTGGGGCTTTCTCCYGTCTGCCAGTTGTCGAGCCGCATRAGYGCSCGCTCRAGRCARTCCTGAACGAGATCGTCGGCAGAATCGCGGTCGCGCAAAAGCGAGCGTGCGTAGCGGCGCAGKCGCGGTATTTCGCCAAGGATTGCTGCCTTCTTTTCGTCCATGACCGCTGGTTCTGAGGTCGCCCTTGTTGATCCCGATAGAACGCGCCTTCCCGGCGCGACGCAAGCGGCCAGCGCGAAGCGGTCCACCGCCCCGGTCACCCAAGCAATGAGATAACGCTGGCGGGTGCGGGTTTATTCCCAATTGGAAGGTGGCGGCAAATTGATTGCCTAAATACGTAAAATATGCACAATAGATAGAATACGTACAAGGATCATTCGATGAAGCAATTCACCTTTTCAGACATGAATCGGGCGTCCGGCGAGATTCTCGAAACGGCGATGATCGAGCCTGTCGCTCTCACGAAACGCGGCAAGGAGAAGCTGATCATCCTGTCAGCTGCCCAATACCGACAGCTCGTCGGTTCGCCTCATACCGTAGCCTACACGCTGGAGGACGCGCCGGGCGAGGTTCACGATGAACTCATGTTCGGATTGGACGCCATTACAACTGGCGACAAACCGGATGCTTAAGCCTGGCGACTTGCTTCGATATTATTATCTATGGGCACGGCAGGCTGACGCCGGCGAGGAATCCGGCCGTAAGGCGCGACCAGTCTGCATTGTGGTCAGAACGCCGGCGACGCCTGCCGCACTGTTCTTATTCCCGCTCACCTCGCAAAAGCCTGACCAGTCCCGCACGCATGTTGCCGTGAGCGAAATCGAGTGCCGCAGAGGTGGGCTCGACTTTCCGTCATGGTTGATTCTGGACGAGTACAACCGCGTGCAAGTCGATGAAGCTTATGATCTCGTCACGACGAAACCGATCGGGTCCTTCAGCCCGGCGTTTGTCCGCAAGATCGCGGGCCTGATCAAAGAGGCAGTCGTACAACGCCGCATGCGCGGCATCGTCCGAAAATAGCGGATAAGCGATCCGTGGACGGGTAAGGCCGTTCACGAAGGCAAGCGCGTCAACCCTCCTTCGCCGCTCTGGTCAAAAGCCGCTGGTAGAACAGCCCGATGCCGATCAGCACGGCGCCCAGGCCGATGAAGGACAGCGCCCTGAGCACGCCTTCCAGCTCCGACATGTCGAAGAGGAAAACCTTCAGCACGGCAATCGCGATCAGGCCGGCGGAGGCAATGCGCAGCACCTGCGACTTCAGCCAGACGCCGGCGGTGAGCAGCGCCACGCCGATGACCAGCCAGAGCGCCGAATAAGTGTAGGTCTCCAGCTGGCCGAGGCCACTCCACAGGCCGATGAACTCGCCCTTGAACAGGCGCCTGACCGATAGCGTGGCATAGGCCAGGGCGAGCACGGCCGCCACCACCGCCAACATCTGCGCATACCATTTCGGCCGTTTGTCGCGGGCATACAGCGCCAGCCCGCCGGCGGCGACCGCCGGCAGGAGATAGGCGAGGAACAACAGGTTGAAGACCGGGATCCGGCCGGTCGATTCGTCCGTGAAAAGCGGGTTCAGCACCACGAAATGCCTGACAACGATGAAGGCGACCGAAACCACGCCGGCGGCCATCGAACCATAGCGCAGCACCGAGCTTGGCGAGCGCATGTCGATGGCGACCAGGATGGCGCCGGCACCGATGGCGATCAGCGTGTAGATCGCCTGCTCGGCGAGTGTGATCGCACCTGTGTCGATGACGCCGCCATGCATGGCGTGACGCACCAGCATGGCGATCGTCAGCAGCGCAAACAGTGCTGCCGCCGCTTCCATGGCGAGACGCGGCCGGCCATTGGTGGTGCGGGCGAGCTGCCAGGCGGCGAAGCCGAAGGCGAGCGCCGGCACGCCGTATCCCGGCAGCAGCCAGTTGAACACCGGTGTCCTGGAGAGGAACTCGGCGCCGACGATGGTCGGATCGAAGGCGACGCGGCCAAGCACGGCAATCACCGCACCGGCCGAAATCCAGCCAAGCACGGGATAAGAGCGCCAGCGCGTCGCCAGCGCCGGCACGATGGCCGCGGCACCGAGCAGAATGGTGGTCCAGCCGGAATCGAAGGCCATGTGCAGCATCAAGAGGCCGGCGATCGCCGCGCCACACAGGGCAAACGACACCGCCATGCCGCCCTTGAGCGGCGGCTCTTCGGCGCGCGCGATCCACTCGCCGCCGGCGGCGAAGACCACGACCAGAAGGGCCGCGACCGCGGCATAGGCAAGATCGCGGTCGAGATTGCCGTAGGTCAGCCATAGCGCCAGCATAATGACCAGCGGCGCGGCGATGCCCCATGCCGCCCAGCATGCCGCGCGGATCTGCGCGACGGCGGCGAAACGGCGGGCGGCCCAGAAACCCGCGCCGATGAAGACCAGGCCGAGGCCAATGCCGATGCGCAGCGTCAAGGGATTTCCAGCCGCCACCTGCAGGCCGTCAAAGCCTATGTTGCCCTGGGACAAATCGGAGCCGATGGTGGTTGGCGGAATGATGCCGAGATAGATCATCACGCTCACCACCCCGGCGGCATGCAGCAGCGGCACGGCGCGCGGCCGATAGAGTGCGGTGGCGACAAGGGCGACGATGACCAAAGCGCCCGGCAAGGCATCGCCGGCCGCGACAAGCGTTGAGTCGACGGACAGGCCCAGCGCCGAAAACGCAACAAAAACTCCCGGCACGATCGATGGCCAGTCGAAACCCTGATTTGCAGTTTCCTCTTCGCCGCCACGACTGCGCAGCCAGACAAGGGCAAGCATCGCCAGCGTCACCGCGTCGATGAACAGGATGACGGCAAGGTCGGCGCCGGGAGCGTTCGTCATGTAGGCGATGGTCCAGAGACCGGTGCCGAAGAAGGCCGCCGCCATCAGGAATTTCCAGTCGCGCATGCGGGCGATCACCGCAGTGGCGGCAAGCACGATGGCGAGATAGACGAACAGCGCCCATGGATTTGGCGCCTGGGAGGACACGAGCGCCGGCGTCGCCATGGCACCGACGAGACCGATACCGGCCAGGGCCAGGCCGTGTACGAGAGCGGCGGCGATCGTCGCCACGCCGATGGCGCCAAGCAGCGTGAAGGCAAGCGCCGGGCCGATGAAGCCGTAAATGCCATGGGCGGCATAGACGGTGCCGAACAGGATGAAGGCRCCGGCCGCCGTCAGGATCGCCGGAATRTAGGCGCCGGCARCGCCTTGCACCGGCACCTTGAAGCCGGTGCGGCKAATRAACTCGCCGCCGGCGACCAGCACCAGCCCGAGCACCGCKGCCATGGTSAGCCGCACGYCGGGGCCGAAAATGCCAGCCTCGATGGTGTAGCGGATCAGGAACAGGCCACCCAGCGCCAGCGCGATGCCGCCGACCCAGACCGCCCAGCGCGTGCCGAGCGCCGTCTCGATATCCGGCTTGCCGGGCGCTTTGGCCGGCTGTGTCGGCGCCGCGGGTTCCGCTGCCTTCGGCTCGCCCGCAGCCCACGGGCCGGACACAGCGTCGCTGGGCACAGCTACCGTCTCAGGCGCCGGCGCTTGCGCGGCGGCGGCCTCGCTCACCGCAGGCGAAGCCATGGCGGCGGCAGCTACTGCTGCTGGAACCACATCGGCGGGTTCGCTGTCCCTCGCGGCCTGCTCGGACGGCTTGACCACCGGCGGCACGGCGCCCGAAAGGACGAGACTGCGCAGCGCGCCAAGCTCGCGCTCGACAAGGCCGATGCGGCTCTGCTGGCGCGAAATGATGACGAACAAGGCGATGATGGCGACAAGGCCGATCAGGCTTTCAAACATGGCGGTTCCCCCAAACCAGGCCAGTTTTCACTGACATTTCATCTCACTGACATTCAAATGCGGCGGCTAAACGGCTTAAAAACTCAACGTGCCGCCAGATTGGCGGCTGGAAATATCGAACATGTCTCGGTGCCGAAAGCCAGCAGCTTGCCACCGGCATCCTTGAGCGTCGCTTCCGAAACGGCAAGCGTGCGGCCTTTGTGGACCACCTTGCCTTCGCAGACCACCTCGCCGGTCCTGGGCGTGATCGGCCGCGTGAGATTCACCTTGAACTCCGCCGTCGTGTAGGCCTCGCCCCTTTCGAGCAGCGTCTGCACGGCGCAAGCCAATGCCGAATCGAGCAGCGTCGCCGCCCAGCCGCCATGTACGCCGCCGAGCGGGTTGAGGTGGCGCTCATTCGGTACGCCACGGAACACCGCTCGACCTTCCGACACTTCGGTCAGCGCGAAGCTGAGCTGGAACGAGATCGGCGGTGCCGGGTACTTGCCGTCGATGATTCGCTGCAACAACTCCAGGCCCGTGTATTTCAGGATGTCGGCGTGCGGAATGGTGCCGAGGCCGAGCGGCGAGACCCGGCCTGGATAAAGCTCGACTTCGCTCATGTGATGATTTCTCTGGCTGCATTTTCTCCGGCAATGGTTTTGCGCGCTGCATGGTGCTTGCGCAGCGCGGCAAGGAAGCCGGCCCGGGCATCGGGCTGTTCGATGGCGCGCGGCTCATAGACRTGGCGGCCAAAGAAGAAGCCGGTSAGCCGGAAGGCGTCCTCGACCGCCGCTGGRTCGGCGCGCAGGCCGGAGCCGCGCTGCARAAAGGCMGGCAGCGCCAGCATCTTGTCGCGCCAAGGCGCGCCGGCTTCTGCCGACACCGCACGGCCCGACTTCGGCGAGACATAGGCAAGGTCCTGCTTTGTGCCGGTGGCGGCGCATTGGCTGAGATCGAGGCCGAAGCCGAGTTCATCGAGAATCAGAAGCTCGAAGCGCGCCACCAGTTCGCCGGCGGCATCGGCATTGTCGAGATGGACGATCATCACGGCGAGCGCCTCGTAGAGGCCGCCATGGGCATCGCGCTCGGGCAGCAGGCGCAGATGCKCGGCCATGGTCTGCAGTCCGTAGACGGCRACGGCGCTGTCCATCAAYCGGGCRGCGTTCATCTCGATCGCCTCGRCCTGGAAGGTGCCGAGATGCTCGTCGAGCCGCGCCCGCCACARMAGRTCGACGCGRTTGCCRGGCTGSAGRACSGGYTGCTGCTTGCGCGAGCGGCCGCCRCGSACRAGGCCGAGATGRCGGCCATGCGCACGSGTCATCACCTCGAGAATGGCGCTGGTTTCGCCATGCTTGCGGGTGCCGAGAATGATTCCCTCGTCGCGCCATTCCATGCCGGAGCTTTTCACCGATCGGGTGACGAAATCAAGGTATGGGTCCGGCGCCGGGGCCAACGCTCGCAAGAACACATAAAAAACCGCCCGCAGCGATACGCTGCGGGCGGCCTGGTAAGGTCAGTCGATCGATCAGAAGTTGCGCTGGAAGCGAACGATGCCGCCGATGCCGTCCTTCTTGTCGGCCTTGGACCAGTTGCCGTAGACGGAGGGGTTGCCGTAATTGCCGTAGTGATCCCAGTCGACTTCGGTCGTGATCGTGAAGCCCGGGACGATGGTGTAGGCGACGTTCGCCGCGAGAGCGATGTTCTTGTCGTCGTCAGCCGAAGCCTGGACGTTGAACGAGGTCTTGTCGTTGAACTTGTAGGTGCCGCCGCCCCAGACGGCCCAGTTGCCGCCCCATGGCTTGTACTGAGTGCGGCCATGGACGTCGATGTTGTTGTTGGCGTCGTCCTTGGAATTGTCGTCGGTGCCGTAGCCGCCCATGATGAACAGCGACAGTTCCTTGGTGACGTTGACGTCCAGGCGAACCTTGCCGGACACTTCCTCGTAATTGCTGTCATAGGCGACGACGCCGGTGATCGCACCCCAGTCGGCCTTGTACTTCAAGCCGCCGACGACATGCGGAACATAGCTGTCGATCGTGCTGGTGCCAGTGCCTTCTTCGAGCGAGACCACGCCCGTGAAGCCGCTGCCAGCGTCGAAATAATACTGGACGACGTTGGTGTCCTTGATGCCATACGGGATGATCGTGTCCTGGAGGACATTGCCGGCGTAACCGATGAACGCGTCATATGCCGTTTCATCCTTACCGACGCGCAGGCCACCGAGCTGGATCCAGGCGAAGTTCAAGGTGACGGGCTTACTGATTGCCTGCCAGTCAGTGGCGCCGCCAGTATAGTCACCAGACTTGTTACCGTACTGGAAGCGGGTCTCGGTGAAGGTCTTCAACGTGCCGAGCTCGGTTTCCTGACCCGTATAAGTCCTCAGTGCGAAGCGCATGTTCTTGTAGTAGGTGTCGTTGGCGCTGCCGTCCTTGTGATCCGGAACGTTGTTGACGCCATCCAGCGTGCCGGAATCGCCGACGCCGATGTCATAGCGGAGATAGCCGCCGATGCGCAGGCAGGTCTCGGTGCCCGGGATGTAGAAGTAGCCGGCGCCGTAGACGTCGCAGATCTTGACGTATTCGGCCGGTTCCGGCTCGGCGACGACGACCGCGTCCGCGGCGCGAGCGCCTGAAACCGCGATCATTGCCGCGGCTGAGCCGAGAAGTAGGCTCTTGATGTTCATTTTCTGACCTCTCCAGTCAAAGTTAAAAATGGCTTCGGATTTGTGGCTGGCGGATATGTTTTCCCACCTCACCCCCACAACGAAAAAGGCGCGCACCGCGTCCCCTTTTCGCGGCGAACATACCCATCAATCTTCCGCCTTCAATGACGGTTTTTGAAATAACGGCGATTCCACTAACAGATTAATGTTGTGTTGCACAAATAACACGTACAAACAAAGTGAATGGCACAATTGGCACAACGTCATGTATTCAGTATAAATAGAGATAGTTTCTCGGCTAACTATATTTTCTACGCTGTAGATTTCTTCAACGCCGCAAAAAGCGAGATTTTTCGGCTATTTTCAAGCGGAAGGCAGCTCACTTTTTTGCTCCGCCCCTCCTCGGACGACAAACCTGCCGAGATCGCATTTAGACATCGCGACACCAAAGGGGGCTGGAGCCGGTCGGCGGTCAGAATCGATGCCCTAGCGGACCAGCACGGTCGCCATATAGCTATTCCATATGATGTCTCTCCTGTGTGGGCTTGGCCGGACCGCTGCAGGAACCGCTGGGATAGCAACGCAGCTTGGCGGCACCGCCTCTTGCTGTAAGGCGCCGACAAGATCGGGCCATCCTTCGGAAATATCGGAAAAATTTCAGAACCCGCTCGGGATTTTTGGCCGCACAGGCGCCAAAAAGCATGGGTTGGCCGAGGTGGTCGACACGGCCTGCCGAACAATTCGCCTGGCTCGTTTCCAAATGCATGTCGACCGATCGGGCAGTCCGGCGACCTCTCATGGATCTGCCCGCCGAGAGGACCTGACATGACTTTCTTGTTGAGCCTGGTGCGTGGGCACCAGCTGACCGCGTTCTTTTCACTGACGCTTGGCCTGACCTGGCTGCTCTTTGTCCCGTTCTGCCTGTCGAACGGCGACAGCATACCGT
>NZ_JBFUGJ010000072.1:0-21482 GCF_056402975.1 Mesorhizobium sp. P3_A9
GTCTGACACCTCGATGTTGAAGTGGCCGTCGGGCTGGCTCATCTTGATGCCGATGCGGCCGGCCGTGGTCCCGTCGGGTCCTTCCTTGAAGGCGTGCTTCAAAGCATTGGTGACGAGTTCATTGACCATCAGCGCGACAGGCGTCGCCTTTTCCGCTGAAATCACAATGGGTTCGAGCTCGAGTTTCGACTTGATCCCGGAGCGCCCCGACGCCGTCAGTAGATCGGTCACCAGGTCCTTGGCGAAGTCCGAGACGTCGAAACGGCTGACATCCTTCGACTGGTAGAGCCGGCGATGCACGGTGCTCAGCGCCTCGATACGCTCCAGCATGGTGGTTAGCGAATGCCTGGTCGCTTCGTCCTGTATGGTCCGGCGCTGCATGATGATCAGGGACGAGATCATCTGCAGATTGTTTTTCACCCGATGATCGACCTCGTGCAGCAAGGTGGTCTGCGCCTCCAGCGCTGCTTCCAGTTCGGCGGTGCGCTCCTTCACCGCTTTCTCGAAGCGGTCCTTGTCGGCGGTGATGCGATGTTCCGATCGCTTGCGATCCGAGACATCGAGTTGCGAGGCGAAAAAGAACTGTAGTTCGCCTTTGTCGTTGGAGACGGGGCTGAGGTAGAGCGCGTTCCAGAAGGTCGACCCATCCTTGCGATAGTTCAGGATGTCAACGGCGACGTCGTTTTTGTCCTCGATCGCCGAGCGTATCTCCGCAATGGCAGCCTTGTCGGTCTTCGGCCCCTGCAGGAAGCGGCAGTTCTTGCCAATGACCTCGTCGCGGCCATAGCCGGACAGCCGCAGGAACGCGTCATTGGCAAAGACGATCGGATTATCGGGCTGACGGGGATCGGTGATGATCATCGACATGCGGGTGGCGCGGATG
This sequence comes from Mesorhizobium sp. P3_A9, assembly GCF_056402975.1. Lineage (NCBI taxonomy): Bacteria > Pseudomonadati > Pseudomonadota > Alphaproteobacteria > Hyphomicrobiales > Phyllobacteriaceae > Mesorhizobium > Mesorhizobium sp. P3_A9. Next base: position 884 of record NZ_JBFUGJ010000072.1, read on the forward strand.
GCCGCCGCGAACGGGTCGCCCTTGCCATGCTCGACATGAAGGTCGTCCGTCATGTGCCAAGCGTCGGCAGGCTCCCTGGTCCGTTTCCAGTCCATTGTGTCACTCCAAGCCGTTTTCGTGGGGGACAACGGCTCAAGTGAGGAATTGGTTCAATCCTGGACGTGTTGTCGCAGTTTGGCGGGATCGGGAACCGACCCGATAGTTTTACAACCAATTGATAAGAAAGGTTTTTTGGTGCCTAGCGTGCCCGTTGCAGGCTTGTGGAAGGCAACGCCTGCGACCACCAGCGCGATGCCCAGGCAATCGCCGAAACTTGGAATCTGGCGCAACACGATGACGCCGATCAGCGTTGCAGTGACCGGCAGCAGCGACAGCATCAGCGCGAAACTGGAGCGCGGCAATCGCGACATGGCAAGCTGGTCGCAGACATACGGGATGACCGAAGAGCAGATGCCGACGCCGATGGCGGCGATGAGCAGCGGCGGTGAGAAAAAGGCGGGCAGCGCATCGGTGAAGCCGATCGGCAGCACGACGATGAAGGCAACCGCCATGGCGGCACCCAAGCCGGCGATGCCGTCGCCGGCGCCGGCACGGGCGACGCGGTGGCCGAGCACGATGTAGCCGACAAAGAGGGCGCCATTGAGGAAGGCCCAGAACAGCCCGATGGGATCGCTGGACCATTTGACATCGATGAGCAGCAAGGTGCCGGTGACGGCCACGGCAAGAGCGGCGAGATTGCGTGGGCTTCTCAGACCGATCACAGCGATGCCGATGGTGCCGACGAATTCGATCGCCGCCACCAGCGAGATCGGCAAGCGGTCGAGCGCGAGATAGAAGGAACAGTTCATCACCGCCAGGCAGGCGCCCAAAGCGACGAGCAGGAGCCGGGTCGAGCGATCAGCGCGGGCAAAGGTTTGCCACGGACGGGTCAGCGGCGCGAAGATCAGCGCGGCGGTGGCGATGCGCAGCCACGCCATGCCGAGCACGCCGACATGCGGGAACAGCAGCACGGCGAAGGCCGGCCCGAGATAGTGGAAGACGGCGCTGACGCCGAACCAGACATGCGGTGGCAGTTTTGTCGCCAGGCCGTCGAGTCTGGGACCACTGGGGGCAGGGCGGGCGGCGGGTGCTTGCATCTGATCGTTCATCGGATCAGTATCGCAGGTGATTTTTTCACTTAATATAAGGAATGGCCGATCCATCAGGCTGTTTCGTTCGCGGAAGCAAGGAGTTTTCATTGAAACGCCTTCGAACTGAAAATATCGATCTCGATGCGGCCGACATGAAGATCCTGCGTCTGCTGGAAAAGGATGCACGCGCGAGCACGGCGGAGCTGGCGCGCTCGGTCGGCCTGTCGGCGCCAAGCGTCGCCGAGCGCATCAAGCGGCTGCAGGAGAATGGTGTGATCGAGGCCTATTCGGTCAGGATCAATCCTGCGGCCCTTGGCCTGAAACTGTCGGCGTGGCTGCGCATCCGGCCGGTGCCGGGGCAACTGGCCGTCGTGGCCGAGATCATCCGCGAACTGCCGGAGATCGCGCAATGCGACCGGGTGACCGGCGAGGACTGTTTTATCGCTTTGGCGCATGTCGGCTCGGTGACCGAGCTCGAACGGGTGATCGACCGGATTATTCCTTATGCGATGACGAATACGGCCATCATCCAGTCATCGCCTGTGGTGGCGCGCTCGCCGCTGGCGGCGGTGAAGCGGTTGCCGTGAAACGGCACGATTGACTGGTTTACCCGATGTTTCCAGGCAGCCTCACCGGCGCTATGCGTGGCCGCGCTTCAGGCGGGCGCGCTTCAAAATGCTGCGCCAGCGGATCATGTCGAACGGGATCGGCTCGTTGTTGTTGGCGATGTGAAAGATCTCGTTGTCGACGTTCTTGAGCGAACGCCAGAAATCATAGTCAGTGATACGCGGATCAGCGGCCAGCCTGTCCACCTCGACCTTGATGTCGGTTTTCATGCACGTCCCTCGAACCGGCTTCGCCCCGCCGCCCGTAAAACAACCCAGTGCGGACGTTTTCGACCGCTCTGCTGAGTCGTTCAACGGCTCAATTGGCTTGTTCCCGTTAAAACCTCGGTAAGGTTAACGCGGGCACCAGGCCGCTTCAAGCACTGGTGCCAGCCGATTTGAGGGTTCTGCGATTTTGGATCGCCAGTGTGGCTTTGAGGTCCGGTCTATTTGCGTTTGATGCCGATTGAGCGGCCGGCACGTTCGGGCATGGGCAATGCCGAATGCGCGGCGCGCATGGCTTCGATCTTGGCCAGAACATCAGCGGGGAAGGGCGCGACCTTCGGCCCCGACATATCGACATGCAGCGACAGCGTCTCGGACGTGGCGGCGAGCCAGCCGTCGACATGGCGGATTTCCTGGTAGGCCCTGAGCCGCTTCGCATCATGGTCGATGAGCTGGAAGGAGACCGTGACCTTGTGGTCGAGATGCAGTTCCTGCACGTAGCAGACATGGACCTCGGCGGTGTAGATGGTGAGCCGCCGCTCTCTGACATAGTCCAGCCCCATGCCCATCGCTTCGAAGGCCTCGTCCGAGCAGCGATCGAACAGCACGTTGTAATAGGCCATGTTGAGATGGCCGTTGTAATCGATCCAGTCCTTCTCGATGTCCATGGGCCTGGAGACGAAGGGGGCGGGGATGGGCATCGAAACTTCCTTGTTCTGGCGCTGGACAGGGCGTGGTGGGTAAGACTTTTTTGTTCTGACGCAATTCCGGACGGAAAACCGCTTCGCACTTTTCCTGGAATTGCTTTAGGCATCCATAACCCCATAACAAGCGTGGGCGCTGGTCCATTCGCGGAGGAATTCATGGCTCTGAGCGACCTCAATCCGGTCGAACGCAACGAGGAAGGCATYGCSGCSGTGCTTGGCATCCTCAAGCAGCAGCTKGGCGAGCGCTTCCAGACCGGCSARGCRATCCGMKCSCAGCATGCGCACACCACCACCTATATCCCGACGCAGGCGCCSGATGGCGTSGCYTTYCCGGARACGACTGAAGAGGTGCAGRASATCGTRCGCGCYTGCGCSGCGCAYYGCGTGCCGGTGATYGCGTTYGGCGTAGGCTCGTCGCTGGAAGGCCACACCAACGCGCCGGGGGGCGGCATCTCGGTCGACACCTCTCGCATGAACCGCATCCTTGCGGTCAATCCGCAGGATCTCGACTGCACGGTCGAGCCCGGCGTGACGCGCGAGGATCTGAACCGGCATCTGCGCGACACCGGCCTGTTCTTTCCGATCGATCCCGGCGCCAATGCCTCGCTCGGCGGCATGGCGGCGACGCGGGCCTCCGGCACCAATGCCGTGCGCTATGGTACGATGCGCGAGAACGTGCTGTCGCTGACCGCTGTCATGGCCGACGGCGAGACGGTGACGACTGGCAAGCGGGCGAAAAAGAGTTCGGCTGGCTACGATCTGACCCGGCTGCTGGTCGGATCGGAAGGAACGCTTGGCATCATCACCGCGCTGACGCTGAAGCTGCAAGGCATTCCGCAGGCCATTTCAGGCGGCGTCTGTCCGTTCCCGAGTGTCGAAGCGGCCTGCAACGCCGTCATCGCGACGATCCAGATGGGCATTCCCGTGGCGCGCATCGAACTGGTCAACGCGCTGCAGATGCGGGCGATGAAGAACTATTCCAAGCTCGACTATCCCGAGAGCCCGTGCCTGTTCGTCGAGTTCCACGGCAGCGATGCCGGCGTTGCCGAACAGGCAGAGACTTTTGGCATGATCGCCGAGGAAAATGGCGGTGGCCCGTTCCTGTGGACCAGCGTCGCCGAGGAGCGCACCAAACTGTGGAAGGCCAGGCACGACGCCTATTGGTCCTCACTGACACTGCGGCCGGGCGCCAAGGGCCTGTCGACCGATGTCTGCGTGCCAATCTCGCGCTTTGCCGAATGCGTCATGGAAACAGAGGCCGATATCGCCGAAATGGGCTTGATCGCGCCGATCGTCGGTCATGCCGGCGATGGCAATTTCCACGTGCTGGTGCTGATGGATGTGAATGATCCCAAGGAGATCGCGCTGTCGGAGAAGTTCGTCGCGCGGCTCAACATGCGGGCGATCGCCATGGACGGCACCTGCACCGGCGAGCACGGCATCGGCCAGGGCAAGATCGGCTTCCTGCGCAGCGAACTCGGCCACGGCGTCGATATCATGCGCACCATCAAGCAGGCGCTCGACCCGCAAAACATCATGAATCCGGGCAAGATATTGCCGGCTGTGGGGTAGGGAACATCCGGCCGCAGTCCAGAGCCGGCGCGGGTCCGGCACCTCCGATCATACAGGCGCGCGGCGTCCCGGCTCAGCCTGGTGGAGATAGCCGGTGAACGTGTCGGGAGACGTGGGCTTCGACAATTGGGCGACGATGCGGCCGACCTCGCCACGATGATAGCCGCCATGGGTGATGACGTGAGCCAGCATCTCTTCGCGCGACATTTGCCCGGGACTGCCACTCGTAAAGGTGAAGGGGATCGTCTCGGCCAGCTCTTCGGGCTTCAACTCTTCGACATAGCGCAGGTACCACCGATCCGTTTCGGTGATTGCCGCTGACAGTTCGGCGAGTGTCGGCGTGCTGCTCGTGCCGGTGTCCCGATAGGCGTGCTTCTTCTTCTCGATATTCGAGGCAAAGATACTGTCGACGACATAAGCGTGATTGATGGTTTCGAGGATCGCGCCAAGCTGCTCCCCGGGGAGTTCGCTCTCGATTTCGGCCAGCAGAGCGAGCAATTCGTCGTCGGCCCAGCTTTTGTAACGGAACAGGGACAGAAGCAGTGTTTTGCTGCTCATTACGGTCTCTCATTGGCTTGCGTTGCGGGCTTGGATAAATGTGAGCTGACAGTCGCATTTTGATTGGGAAGCCCTGATATGGCCACTCGCGTTCCCTCAGAGCAGGCAAGCGTGCGCAAAGCGCCACGGCAGCAGCGGTCGCGTGCGACCGTGGACACGATTGTCGAGGCGGCGGCTCGCGTTCTGGCGCAACGCGGCTGGGCGGATTTCACCACCAACGAAACCGCGGCGATAGGCGGTGTCAGCGTCGGTTCGATCTATCAGTATTTTCCCAACAAGCTGGCGCTGGCGGAAGAGATCCGCAAACGCCATCTCGACGCGGTGCTCACGGCGATTTCCGGTTCAGAAGAGCATGGCGCGGCGATGACCCTCGAGCAGCGTGCAGCGAAGCTGATCGATGGCGTCGTTGCCGCCCATAATGTCGATCAGGATTTGCATCGCGTCCTGCTCGACGAGGTGCCGCTTGCCGCGCGCTCGACGCAGGATGCATTCGAGGCGGAATATCTGCGCCGCTACCAGGCCGTGATCGCATCGGCCGCGGGCAAGGCCAATCCCGAGCGGGACGAGATTGCCGGACGCGTCCTTTCAGGCGCGGTCGAAGGGGTCGTGCACAGCGCGGCGCGGCATGGCGAACTCGATTCGCCGGCGCTGCGGGCCGAGCTCATCGAACTGGTCTGCGCCTATCTGCGCGGCCGATCCGCGCGCTGATCGGTTCGGTCTCTCACCCGAGCGGCCGCCTACTTCTCCTGCGCGCCTTCTACAAGCGCCTGCAGCATGGGGCGAGTCGGCGCGAAGAATGTCAGGTGCGCAAGCCAACTGCCCGCATTCACGGTCTTCCCGCCAGTAGCCTGCTCAAACTGATTTCGACAAACTCCGCACCCATCAGTCCATCTTCAGCGAGGCCTGTTGGGATCACAGGCCTCCGTTCTCTGGTTCCCCGGACGATATCGTCGTCTGAATATCTGACGATCGTGTCTGGCAAGATGTGTAGCGCGTCGTGATGGATGAATTCTGGGATAGGCCAATCGGCCCGGTTCCAGCCTCCAATCTCTCCAAAGATCTCCCACTTGCCGTCTATGAGATGCAGATCGCCAAATCGCCCGACGACAATAGCTTCAGTTGGCAGAAGATCGCTCGCATTGGTATCCGCTGAAAACATTCTCGGGCCGAAAAAATAGCCCAGAAGTATTCGTCCTCCCGGAGCCATTCTCGCCACGACTCCCCTCGCAAAGCCTCCATCGGACAAGGGAATCCGAAAAACCGAGCCCTCGCGATATGGCAGCCGTTTCGCCAATTTCGATCCCCCCAGTCACTTGATCGCTACCGAGCTAGTCCACTGTCGTGGATCGCCAGCAGACAATTTTTCGGCTGAGGCCGCAACCAATAGCTCGTCTTGACCGCGCCACCATTCGGGTCGAGTCTCCCCAGACGGCAGGCCTGAAAAGACAGGCGTGCCGGCTGAGGAGGACTGTCATGGCCRTTTCACGCAAGGAAGAAGCCCGCGCGCTGAGCGCCGATGAGACGGAATTGGTGGAGAAATCGCACCATCCGGCGGTGCAGGAGCTTTCCGACGCCGACCTTTCCGGTCTGGTCAAGCTGCTGCGCGAGCGGCGCGACAAGGCTCAGAGCGAGGCGCATCGGCGCCGGCGCGAGATACGCGGCAAGGGCGCGCCGAAGGGGGCCGCTCCCGCGAAGGCCGATGGCGGCTCGCAGGTCAAGCTCGCGGTGCTGGCCATGGCGATGCGGCGGCTGAATGGCGAGGCGGAGCGTCGGCGCCAGCTGGCGGCTCGGATTTCGCTGGTCGGGAATGCGCGCAAGGCACTGGCCATGAAGCAAAATGCACCGGCGGACGGTCCCGCGTACAATTCGCGGACGGCTCACAAAGGCATGCGGGCCGTGGCCAACGAGCGGGCGCCGAAGCTGGTGCGGCCGGCGGAACTCGGCCGGCAGCGCAAGGCGGGCAAGGTGGCGCAAGCGAAGCGCGACGCACGCTGATCCTCGCGGAAAGAGCCGTCGGCCTCCACTTTACCGTGCGGCGGGAAGCTGCTGCTGCGCGCCCTCGACAAGAGCCTGCAGCAAGGGGCGCGTCGGCGCGAAGAAGGTCGTGCCGGTCTGCGGCGTCGAGACATCGAGCAGCCGGTCGTAGGCGCCCGGCGGGTCGCCGACATACATGCGCTGCAGCATCTTTTCGGTGACCCAGAGATACCTGGAATAGCCGATGAAGTAGGTGCCGAACTCATTTTGCCCGGGGCGGCCGAACGGCATGTTGTCGCGCAATATATCGTACTCGTTGCCGTCGGCATCCTCGATCGTGGCCAGCGACTTGTGCGATTTGCGCGGCGCGTCGTCATCGTCGATTTCGATGTTGTCGATCTTGGTGCGGCCGATGATCGCCTCCTGCTCGGGCGTCGGAATGCGCGCCCAGGCCTGCATGTCGTGCAGATATTTCTGGACGACGACATAGGAGCCGCCGGCAAAGTCGGCATCCTCGTCACCGACCAGCGCCGAGGCGGGCAGGTCGAGGCCGGTCGGGTTGGCGGTGCCGTCGACAAAACCGAGCAGGTCGCGGGCATCGAAATAGCGAAAGCCGGTCACTTCATCGACGACGGTGACATCAGGACCGAGCCGGTCGAGCAGGATACGTTCGAACTCGAAGCACATGTCGGGCCGCTCGGCCCGGATGTGGAAGAGAAGGTCGCCCGGGGTCGATGGCGCCGAATGGACCGCTCCCTTGATCGGTGCGAACGCTTTCAACTCCAGCGGCCGCCGGCCGGGACTGAGCCGGTCCCAGAGATCGCGGCCGATACCGGCAATGCACGACAGGTGGCCGCCAAGGTCGCGGAACCCGACAGTCTTGACCAGATCGTCGAGTTCGCCRAGCAGGGAGCAAACCTTGGCCAGGGCTGGTTGGCCGCCGGCGACGGTGACGACAAGGAAAATCGCCGACTGCGAAAGCGGCGCATCGACGCTCTGCGCGTCGATCGGCACGCGGTCCCAGTTCTTGCCCGACATCCGAAATCTCCGCTTTTCCCGGATTTGTTTCAGATCGTCCGGGATGACGCAATACTGGATGAATTGCCTCTTTATCGACACGCGGATGCGGGTAGAGTGCGGCAGATTTCAATCAACCTGTTCGGAGCTGATGCTCGCACGCCTGTTCGTGATCTTTGGTGGCCTGTTTGTGCTGGTGCTGTGTGCGGCGCTGGTGGTGCCGTATTTTGTCGACTGGACCGGCTACCGCGCCGAATTCGAGCGCGAGGCGAGCGCCATCCTCGGCCGCAAGGTGACCGTGCAGGGCGACGCCACGGCAAGGCTGCTGCCGTTCCCCTCGGTGACTTTTTCCAACGTTRCCGTCGCCGGTGGTCCCAACGGCCAGCCGGCGATGACGGTCGAGACGTTTTCGATGGATGCCGAACTCGCGCCCTTCCTGCGTGGCGAGGTGCTGATCTTCGACATGCGGCTGGTGCGGCCGAAGGCGACGATCGACATTGCCAATGACGGCACCGTCGACTGGGCGATGCGGCCATCCTCGCCCTTCGACCTCAACCAGATCTCGATCGAGAAGCTGACGGTGACGGAAGGGCAGGTCGAACTGCACCATGCCGCCGGCGGACGCAGTCATATCTTTTCCGAAATCAACTCGACCATTTCGGCCAAATCGCTGGCCGGCCCCTGGCGCATGGACGGCACGCTGCGGCTGGACGGGTTGCGCACCACTGTCACGGCGTCGACCGGCAAGGCCGAAGGCAACGGCCAGATGCGGCTTCGGCTGAAGGCCGATCCCGATGCGTATCCGCTGGTCATCGAGACCGACGGCAATGCCGGCATCGTCAACGGCGCCGCCATCTATTCCGGCCAGTTCAAGATCTCCGGTGCCGACAAGAACAGCGCCGAGCTTCGCGGCACCGATGGCGAGACGGTTAAGGTCAGCACCGGCAAGCCCGATCCGGGCTTCCGCCTGARCGGCAAGTTCTCGCTCGACCACCAGAAGCTTGGCGTCGACGAATTCCGTTTCGAGACCGGACCGCTGGACAATCCCTACACAGCCGACGGCAAGGCCTCTGTCGATCTTGGGCTGAAGCCGAACTTCGCCATCGAAGCCAATGGCGCGCAGGTGAAACTCGACGAGGCGGTGGGGGCTCAGCCCGGCGCCGGCCTGACGCTGGATCAGCGCATTGCCGGGCTTGAGCAGGCACTGCTCGATCTGCCGAAGCCGACCATTCCCGGTACCGTCGAGGTCAAGCTGCCGGCTGTGGTGGCCGGCGACACCACAGTGCGCGACGTGCATCTTTCCGCTGAGCCGGTCGACGGTGGGTGGTCGGTGAAATCGCTCGCCGCGACACTGCCAGGCCGCACCACGCTGGAAGCAAGCGGCATGCTGGTGCTCAACGTGCAGAGCCATTTCGGCTTCACCGGTTCGTTGCTGCTGGCCGTGGCGCAACCTTCGGGTTTTGCAGCGTGGCTGTCCAAGGATGTCGACGAGGCGATCCGCCGTCTGCCTGCCGCCGGCTTCAAGGCCAAGGTCGACCTTTCGGAAAACCACCAGGCCTTCAGCGACCTTGAGCTGATCCTCGGCAAGGCGAAATTTTCCGGCCGTATCGATTCCAGCCAGCCCGACGATGCAAAGCCCTCGGTGCTGATGCGGCTCGAGGGCGGTGAACTCGACGTTGACGGGCTGGCGGCCTTYGCCTCSATCTTCGTCAGCGACAAGGGCGCCAACCGTTTTGCCAACAGCGATCTCGATTTCCAGATCAAGGCCGGGCCGGTCAGCGCCGGCGGGCTCACCGCCGACACGGTCGACACGGCGCTGAGGCTGCGCGACGGCTTGCTTGAAGTCGATCGGCTCTCGSTCGGCGGGCTGGCYGGCGCCTCGATCAGCGCCACGGGCCGGATCAAGGATTTTCCGGMGAGCCCGACGGGTAAGCTCGACGCCTCGGTGGTTGCTGTCGACCTGAAGCCGCTGATCGACGTTGCCGCACAGCATTATCCGGACAATGGCGTGCTGAAAGGGCTGGCGAGCCGGGCAGCGGCCTATCCTGACCTGTTCCAGGACGCACGAGTCGACCTTGTGGCGAGCGCCGCCGACAATGGCGACGGCACGACGGGCCTGGCGGTGAGCGGACAAGGCAAGGCCGGCGGCTCAGCCTTTTCCGCCTCGCTGTCGGGGAAGGGAGCGCCGGACAAGCTTCTCGACGCGCCGGTGACACTGACCTTCAACGCCAAAAACCCCGATGCCACGGCGCTGCTCGCGCTCTACGGCCTGCCGGCGCTGCCGCTCGGCATGCTGGGTGAGGCAACGACCGATATTTCGGCCAAGGGTACGTTTGGCGGTGGCCTGACGACGAGTTTCAGCCTCGCCGGCAATGACTTCAAGGCCGGCTTCGAAGGCACGATCGCAGATACGCCGCAAGGCCCTACCGCCAAGGGCAAGATCAACCTCGATGCCGCCGATATCGAACCCTGGCTGATGACATCGGGCATCGGCCTGCCGGGCATGGGAGCGGGCATGTCGACCTCGCTCTCGGCACAAGGCGACTATGGCAACGGGCTGCTGGTGCTGGACAATGTCAGCGGCGCCATCAACGAGGCGGCCGTGTCGGGCGACGTCAACGTCGACGCCAAGGACGGCGTGCCGCATCTGGCCGGCGCGCTGGCACTCGACGAACTCGACCTCGATCCGATGGCGGTGGCGCTGTTCGGCGATTCGGCTTTCCTTGCAGACAAGAATGGGGCCGACAAAAATGCGGCCGACAAGAGCGCGAGCGACAAGGGCGGCGCGTGGCCGGCAGCACCGTTCAGCCAGAAATCCAGCCTGCCGTTCACCGCCGACCTCGACCTGACGACGGCGGCACTGGCCGCCGGCCCGTTCGCCACCGCCTATGATGCGTCCTTTGCGCTGAAGCTCGACCAGGAGGGTATCCGCGTTTCGGACCTCAAGGCAAAATTCCTCGGTGGCGCACTGACCGGCCTGTTCGAGTTGAAGAACAATGACGGCACCGGGCTTTTCACCGGCCAGATGAAACTGGCGGGTGCCGACCTGGCAAACGTGTTGCCGGATGCCGGCATTGGCGGCGTCAGCGATTTCTCGACGACGCTATCGACCAGCGGCAAGTCGGTCGATGGGATGATCGCCGCACTGTCCGGCTCGGGCACCGCGACGCTGAAGGGGCTGAAGGTCGCCGGCGTCAATCCGGATGCGTTCAGCACTTTGCTGGCCAAGGCGGATGCGATCGGGCGCGACATCGACGTGGCCAAGACCGCGGGCTTTGCGCCTGACATTGCCGCCGATGGCAGCTTTGCCGCCGGGGATGCCGACATCGCTTTCACGATTGCCGGCGGCACGCTCAGGGTGCCGCCGATCAGCCTCGAAAACCCGGCGGCAACCTTGTCCGCCGATATCACGGCCGACCTCAACACAAGCACGGTTTCCGCCAAGGGCGCGATCACCTACAAGCCCGGCGACGAGGCGCTTGTCGGCTCCGAGCCGACCGTCAATTTCACCGCCGAAGGGCCGTTTGGTGCCGTGAAGCGGCAGTTCGACAGCGAGCCTCTGGCGCAGTTCCTGACCCAGCGCGCGCTGGAAAAGGAGCAGCAGCGCGTCGAGGCGATGCAGGCGGCGTTGCTGGAGAAGCAGCGGCTGCGGCGTGAGGTGCGCTATTACGCAGCGCTGCAGGATGCACGCGACAAGGCCGCCGAGGAACTGCGTCAGCAGGAGGAGGCCGCGCGGCTGAAAGCCGAGGCGGACGCCAAGGCCAAAGCGGAGGCGGATGCCCAGGCGCAGGCTGAAGCGGATGCGAAGGCGAAGGCCGACGCGGACGCGAAAGCCAAGGCGGATGCTGAGGCCAAAGCAAAGGCTGATGCCGATGCAAAGGCGGCGGCCGAGCAGCAGGCCGCCGACGAGGCAGCCAAGGCGCAGGCCGATGAAGACCAGCGGCAGAAGGCCGAAGAGGCGAAGCGTATCGCTTCGCAGGAAAAGGCGCGACTAGAGGCCGAGCGCAAGGCCGCCGAGCCGAAGGTCGAGCGCGCGCCGCTGCCGGAAGCCAGCGACAATCCGCCGGCCAAGCCGAAGGCCAATCCGTTCACGATCGACAATTTGTTGAAGTCGTTGCAGTAGGGCAGTAGGGCTCTCCGCCCCAGTTCGTTTCAAAGAACGGACAGTTCGGCGCCGTCGGCCACATAGCGGGCGTGGCGAAAATCGCGGATGGCGGCAAGTTTGCCGTCCTGCCAGGCCAGCAGGATGAAATAGGTCGGCCGCGTCGTCGGATCGTTGGGATCGCGGACGAGAATAGCGGGCCGGTTTTCGACGAAGCCGGGCACGAGGTGCCAATCCTGCACCTGGGAATAGTTGCCGAAGTAGGTGCCGACTTCCTTGTGGCCGTTGAGCCGTGTCCTGGCCACCAGTTCCAGCTGTACCTCTTGCGCCAGCATGTCGCGCACCGCGTCGAAATCACGGGCATTGAAGCGATCGATGTAGGCGTTGAGCAACAAACGCTCGGCGGCKCCCAGTCGCGGGAGAGCGCGGTCGTCGGGTTCGTCGGCAATCTTGCGCAGCCGGTCGCGGCCGCGATGCAAGGCAGCTTTGACCGCCGGGATTGTGGTGTCGAGCGTGGTGCTGATTTCCTGCAGGGAGTAGCCGAGAAGGTGCATCATGATGACGCTGCTTCGCTGTGCGACGGGAAGACGCATGAAGGTATGCAGCCCGGCAGAAGCGGCCTGACGATCGATGATGGCATTTACCGGGTCGACGATCATGTCCGGATCCTCATCGGCGGCGGTCTTATCGCGGGCGCGGCGGCGCAGGAAATCGAGCGCCGTATTGTGCGCGATGCGAAACAGCCAGCCTTCCGGATTGGCGATCGGGCCCGCACTGGGCAAGGCCTCGAATGCCTTGGCCAGCGCCTCCTGCAGCACGTCCTCGCCGTCGATGACCGAGCCCGTCATGCGGGCGCAATAACGGTGCAGCTTGGGGCGCAATTCCCCAAACAGGCGCTCGAAAAGTCCATGCTGCTCGCCGGGAATTGGAATGTTCATAAGCTCCCGCTCTGCGATCTTACTTGCCTCGATTACTCGTCCAGCACCCGGTAGCTGCCCACCACGGCCATCTCGTCGCGTTGCGGAGGTTCGCTGCAGCGATCCCTGAAGCCGTCTTGAAATGCCTGGAATGCCGCCATCTCGGTGATGAGGTCAGAATGCGCATCGGTTTCCGTCTCGACCAGATGGACGAATGTCCCGTCGCCGGCGCGCAAGGTCATATAGCGAACGCCGTCCGGCGATTTGTCGCGCAATTCCTGGAAAACGGCCTTGATCAGCCGCTCGTTCTCATCGGCCCGTTCCGGCTTCATCTTGTAGCGTATCAGGTGACGTTTCATCTCTGGTCTTCCTTTTGATTGCGCGTGCGTCCCTCGAGGCGTTCATCCCCTAGACGTTGCGGAAAGGCCAAAGGATTCGGGCGCCGCAAAAAAATGACAAGTGTCATCTATCGCAAGACGCCGGGGCGTCACTCGCGGCCCTGATCGAGCAGGCGCCTCAGCATCGGTTCGATGCGAGAAAGTTCGTCGAGGTGCGCCGCCGAGAGTTCGGCCAGGCAATCGTCTGCACGCTCGGTCAGGCGCAGCAGCACGCGGCGATGATCGTCCTTGTCCTGATCCCGCACGACAAGTCCTGCTTCGCCGAGGCGGTTGACCAGTTCGACGGCGCTGTGGTGGCGGATGCGCAGGCGCTCCGCCAGGTCGCCGATCGTCACCGGTCCGCCGCCTGGGAAACCCTTGATCGCCAGCAGGGCCTGGTGCTGGCGCGGTGTCAGCCCGGCGTCTTCCGCCTGGATCTGGCTGAATTCGAGGAAGCGGCGGATCAGATAGCGGAACTCGGACAGCCGCTGGTAGTCGGCCTGTTTGATGGCGGGGCGTGATTTTTTGGGCTGCGTCATTCCAGACATTTGTTCCATTCCGGCAAAAGGCTCAAACGGTTTTGATGCAAAACCAGCTTGAATTTATATCGTGTTACGATACATAGCGAGCCGTCAAAGCCGCCGGCGTCTTCGCCGTGCCGCAAATCCAAGATCCGGCCGCCGCCAGAAAGCCAGCCATGAAGCCCCATCATTCCGAAAACGGCCATCTCAGGGATTTCACCACCGACGCGCGCGTATTGACCATTGCCACGATAGCCGTGGTGGTCGCCACGGCGGCGCTGTTCGCCGGCATCGTGCTGTTGAAACTGATCCGGCTTGCCACCAACATCGCCTATTTCGGCCAGTTCACGCTCGCCGATCTGAAATTGCAGGATACGCCGCTTGGGCTTGCCGCGGTGGTGGTGCCGGTGATCGGTGCGCTGATCATCGGCCTGATGGCACGCTACGGCAGCGAGAAGATCCGCGGCCACGGCATTCCAGAAGCCATCGAGGCGATCCTGCTCGGGCGTTCAAAACTCGGCGCCAAGGTGGCGATCCTGAAGCCGCTGTCGTCGGCGATCTCCATCGGCTCCGGCGGGCCGTTCGGCGCCGAAGGGCCGATCATCATGACCGGCGGCGCGATCGGCTCGCTGATCGCACAGATGCTGCCGGTCAGCGACAACGAACGCAAGACGCTGCTGGTGGCGGGTGCCGCGGCCGGCATGACCACCGTCTTCGGCACGCCGATCGCGGCCATCATGCTGGCGGTCGAACTGCTGCTCTTCGAATGGACGCCGCGCTCCTTCATCCCCGTGGCGGTTGCCGCGATCATTGCCGAGGTCGAGCGCACCGTGCTGCATCTGCCTGGGCCGATCTTCCCGTTTCAGGGCGGCATGGCGGTGTCGTTCGTCGGGCTTGGCGGCTGGGTTCTGGTCGGTATCTGCGCCGGCCTGCTGTCGGGGCTGCTCACCCAGATGGTCTATGCCTGCGAGGATGCCTTCCAGAAACTGCCCATCCACTGGATGTGGTGGCCGATGATCGGCGGCCTGGTGGTCGGCATCGGCGGCTTGATCGAGCCGCGGGCGCTCGGCGTCGGCTATGACAACATCGCCGACATGCTGGACGGTCGCACGCTTGCCACTGCGGCGCTGATGCTGTTGGTGGTCAAGGCTATCATCTGGTCGGTGGCGCTCGGTTCAGGGACTTCCGGCGGCGTGTTGGCGCCACTGCTGATCATGGGTGGCGCGATGGGCGCCGTGCTCGGCGGATTCCTGCCAACAGCGGATCCGGGTTTCTGGGCACTGCTGGCCATGTCGGCGACCATGGGCGGCACGATGCGGGCGCCGCTGACGGCGACGTTCTTCGCCGTGGAACTGACCGGCAACACGCATGTCCTTGTTCCCTTGATTGCAGCTTGCGCCACGGCGCATGCCGTGACCGTGCTTTTGATGAAGCGCTCGATCCTGACCGAAAAGGTTGCCAGGCGAGGGCATCATTTGGTGCGCGAATATCGTGTCGATCCGTTCGCGCTGACCAGGGTGCGCGAGGTGATGACGTCGCAGGTCGAAAGCGTCCCGGCGACGATGACGCTGCATGGCGCGGCGGCGTTCCTGACCGCGCCGGAAACCCGGCACCCGAGCTTTCCGGTCATCGACGAGAACAGGCAGGTGCTTGGCCTCATCGATCCACCGGCGATCCTGCGCTGGCGCCGCGCCGGCAAGCACAGGACGACGCTGCTCGGCGAACTGCTTGCCGGAAGCAAGGTGACGCTGGCCTTTCCCGACGAATACCTCGAAGGCCTGTCGGACAAGCTGTTGATGGCCAATGTCTCGCATCTGCCGGTCGTCACCCGCGAAAACCTGCAACTGGTCGGCTATGTCGGCTGGAAGGATCTGATGCGCGTGCGGTCGCGGAAGCAGGCAGAGGAGCGCGACCGCTCGACCTTGCTTGGCTTCGGCGCCAGGCGTGGGAAAAAGACGGATGCGGTCGAGGGCGTCTAATCCAGGCGTTCGGCCCGTTTCGCCCACTCCAGCACATGCAGCCGCAGCGCCGAGGACAGGTTGGTGTCGCGGGGCCGCGTCTCGTCGACTTCGGCAACGAGGGCGGCGAGCGTCAGCTTTCTGGCCGCTGCGATTGCGATGAGGTCGTCGTAGAAGGGCTTTTCGAGGGAATAGCTGGTGCGATGGCCGCGAATGGTCACCGAGCGCTTTTCAACGACGCTCACGGCCGACAGCTCATTGCTCGTCCTTGCCTGATGGATCGAGGCGATGGCCGGCGACGAATTTGTCGGCCTTGTCGGCGATCAGCCGGTCGCGTTGCTTCTCCGCCTTGGAACGGCCGTGTAGGGCCCGGTTCTGTTCAGCGACGCGTAGCTTCTTGTCCCGCGTCCGCTGCTTGCGAGCCTGACGGAGGTTGACGATGTCGGCCATGGCGCGAACCGTGGGTTTATTTCTTGCGGAAGGCGTCGAGCGAAACCACTTCGGCGCCCTTGGTGGCGGCGTCGGTGGCGGCAGCGGGTTTCTTCTCCGCTTCGGCCGCGGCCTTCTTCTCGGCTTTCGGCTTCTTTTCGGAAACGATTGTCAGCGGCTCAGGGGCAGGTTGAGCCGGTTCCTCGTCGGGCTGCGCATCGGTCTTGACGTCGAACTCGAGTTCGAAATTGACCGAGGGATCATAGAAGCCGCGCACGGCCGAGAACGGGATTTCCAGTTTCTCGGGCACGTCGGAGAAGGACAGGCCGACCTCGAAGCCGGTGTCGGTCACCTTCAGGTCCCAATACTGGAACTGGATGACGATGGTCATCTGCTCGGGATAGCGCTCGCGCAGCCGCGACGACACGCGCACACCGGGCGCGCCGGTCAGGAAGGTGATGAAGAAGTGATGGTTGCCGGGGAGGCCGGTGCGTGCGACCTCGGCCAGGACTTTGCGCATGACGCCGCGCAACGCCTCCTGGGCCAGAATGTCGTAGCGGATGTGGTCGTCGGCCATGTGGTGGTCGGGTTCCGTTGAATCGTCCGCATAGCTGTAATCAAGCTTGAGCGCGGCGTAAACCTGATATAGCCCACCGCCGCGTCGAAGCGAGGACTATTGCCAACGATTTGATCGGCAAGGCGGCTTGGCGCAAGCGCAAATGTTATGCGTTAGCCAGCGCAGTGTGTTTTTTGGCGCTGCCCGGGGCAGGGCGCTTGCCGAAAGCGCGCAGGAAGGTGCGCACGCCATTCGTCGCCGACTGCACCACCTCATCCTCGCGCGGCGTGCCGCCGAGCATGAAGGTGGTCTGCAGTTCGGCATTGACCAGGCCGAGAAACTGGCGCGCCGCGACGTCTGGGTCGTCGATGGTGAGGTAGCCGCCATAGGCAAGGCGGGCGAAGCGGGCGGCGATCGCCGGCCATGTCCTGCCCGGGCCCTGTTCGAGCCACTCGGCAAACAATTCGGGATAGCGCTCGCCCTCGGTCTGGATCAGCTTGCGCAGGAATTTTCCGTCGCGGTTGCAGATACAGTTCTGGTTCAGGCGCACGGCAAAGCCGATCAAATCCGCTTCGAGGTCGCCAGGCTGGTCAGGGAAGGTGGCGATGGTGGCGAAGATGCCGGCATTGCAGCGCTCGGTAAGGTCGCGCACCACAGCCATGAAGAGCTTTTCCTTGTCGCCATGGTGGTTGTAGACGGTCTGGCGCGAGACGCCGGCCTCCGCGGCGATCAGATCGATATTGGCGCCGGCAAAGCCTTCGCGGCAGAACACGCCGGCGGCGGCGTCGACGATCGACAGGCGCTTGGCCTCGTGGCCGCGTGGCGGGAAAATGTCAGGAGAAACGCTCGCTCTCATGAAAATCTATATAGAGGTGATTGACGATTTGGACAAGAGTGTCTAAATTTGTGGACATACGATAAAGAGATTTCGCACTGGGGACGAGTAGAATTTGCTCCTGAGTGTCGGTGTCTCATGGGATGGAACGTCCTAGGGTTAGACGTCGCCTGGCGGCGGCAACCAGATTTCGAAAGAAGCCAATATCATGAGTCCCAAATTCCTCCGCATCGCGGTCGTGCTCGGCCTGTTGTCCGCCATCGGCCCGTTCGCAATCGACATGTACCTGCCCGCTTTGCCGTCGATCGGCGCGGATCTGCACGCCGGCACCGCGGCCGTGCAGATGAGCCTGCTGATCTTCTTCCTGTCGATGGGGTTTGGCCAGATCGTCGTCGGACCGATCTCCGACATGGTCGGCCGCAAGCTGCCTCTTTATGGCGGCCTTGCGCTGTTCATGGTTGGCGGCGTCGGTTCGGCAATGGCGCCGACCATCGAGTGGCTGATCGCCTTCCGCTTCCTGCAGGGACTTGGCGCCAGCGCCGGCATGGCCGTGCCGCGCGCCATCGTGCGCGACCTGCACACCGGCAATGAGGCCGCCAAGCTGATGTCTTTGCTGATGCTGGTGTTTTCGGTGTCGCCGATCCTGGCGCCGTTGACCGGCAGCCAGATCATCGAGAATTTCGGATGGCGCGCCGTATTCTGGACGGTGACCGGTGCGGCAGCCCTTGCCACCATCCTGCTCGCGACCTCGCTCAAGGAGACACGGCCGGCGGAAGAGCGCGTCGGTTCCTCCTTCGGCACCGCACTTGCCGGCTACCGCTTGCTGATGGGTGACCGCAACTTCCTCGGCCTGGTGGCGATCGCCGGCTTCGGCATTGCGAGCTTCTTCGTCTATCTGTCGAGCTCGTCCTTCATCCTGATCGACCATTACGGGCTGTCGCCTTCGGTCTACAGCGTGTTCTTCTCGATCAATGCGGTGGCCTTCATCGGCATGTCGCAGCTGACCGGGCTGCTGGCCGAGCGTTTTGGGCTGCGGCGCGTGGTGCGTGTCGCGGTGACCGGCTATGCTTCGACGATGGTGGTGCTGTTGGCGATCATGGCGACAGGCGTCGACCGGCTCGACGTGATGGCGGCGTTGCTGTTCGTCGGCTACGGCTTCCTCGGCCTGGTCATCCCGACAACCTCGGTGCTGGCCATGGAAGAACATGGCGAAATCGCCGGCACGGCCTCGGCGCTGATGGGCACGCTGCACTTCGCCATCGGCGCGCTCGCCATGGGTGTTGCCGGCGTGTTCTTCGACGGTACGCCGCTGCCGATGGTTGCCGGCATCACGCTCTGCGCGGTGATTTCGTTCACGCTGGCCAAGGTCACGCTCGGTCGCTCGCGCGAAGCTGTTGAAGCGCCAGCTGAGTAGGCGTCTCTTGCAGTCCATGAAAAGGCCGGGTTTTCCCGGCCTTTTTTAATGTCTGAACAGCCCTGGGCGTCACCTCGTACATCACGTAGGTATCACGTTTAAGTGGGTATCTTGCATAGACAGGTACCTTCCAATAGAGTGTACTGAACTTGCCGGGAACGGACGATGACCGATCCAAATGACGTCCAGCTGAAAAAGGGGGCGCTCGACCTGTGTGTGCTTGCCTTGCTCGCCCGGCGCGAAAGCTACGCCTATGAGATCGCCAGCACGCTGGCCGAGCGTGTGGGCATGGGGGAAGGGACAATCTATCCGCTGATGCGGCGCATGCAGAGCGATGGGCTCGTCGAGACATGGCTCGTCGAATCGACGAGCGGCCCGTCCCGCAAATACTACCGGCTCACCGCAGCGGGCAGGACCGCCTACGAGGCGCGCAGCAGAGAGTGGCGAAGCTTTGTCGATGCCGTCGACCTTTTCCTGGGAGAGATGGAATGAACCGCGATGCTTTCTTGGTTTCCCTGCGCAACAGCCTGACCGGAATGTCCGCGGGCGAAATCGACGAAATCGTCGCCGACTACGCCGCCCATTTCGACGAGGCACGGGCCTCGGGACGGAGCGAGGAGGATGTTGCCAAGGCACTTGGCGATCCGGCGCGGCTGGGACGGGAGCTGCGGGCGGAGGCAGGAATCCGCCGCTGGGAGCATGATCGCGGCCCGGGCGGCGTCGCTGCTGCGCTGCTCGCGCTGACCGGGCTTGCCGCCTTCGACATTCTGCTGCTGCTGCCGGTTCTCATCGTCTTCTGCTTCGTCGTGCTCGGTCTCGGCGTTGCGGTCCTGGCGCTGGGCATCACCAGCATCGGGCTGCTGTTGAGCGTCGTGCCGTTCTGGCATTTCGCATCCTGGGCCACGGCGTTCGCACGCTTGCTGGCCGCTGTCGGCCTTGCCGCCGCCAGCATCGGATTGGGCTCGCTGCTGCTGCTTGGCCTCAATGTCGGGGTCAAGCTGCTGGGGGATTATGCGCGCCTGCATTACCGCCTGGTCAAACCACGCCAACCCTGAATCAACCCCGTGGCGCGCCGCCACGCAGAAATAACAGGTGCAACATGAACAAGACGCTTGCCTGGACCGCCGTGCTGTCGCTCTGCGTGGCCGTGATTTGTCTGTCGCTGGCCAGTTCGATCGCCGGCAATGACTGGAGAGGTGCCCGGTGGTGGAATTTTGCTTCCAGCTGCCGCAGCTCCGGCGATGCGACCAAGCCCGGATCGGTAACGCTGGGCTGGGAACCGGTCTCCAGCGAGTTTCAGATTGCGCTGCCGGCAACGGTCACCTATCGGCCCGGCACGCCTTCCCAGGCCGTCGTCAGCGGCGATCCCGAGGCGGTTTCGCATGTGCGCCTGTCCGGCAATGTGCTCGACTTCGACGATGATTTCGATTGTGATGGCCTGCCGGTCAGCGTCCAGCTTACCGGTCCGGCTGTCCCCAGCTGGCGGTTGAGCGGCAGCGGCAAGCTCGAGCTTTCCGCTCTCGCCCAGGAGGGGCTCGATCTGCGCATCAGCGGCAGCGGCGATGTGCGCGCCAGCGGCAGCGTGCAGGATCTCTCCTTGCGCATCTCCGGCTCGGGTTCAGGCGATTTTGCCAAGCTCACGGCGAAGACCGCCAGTGTCCAGATCAGCGGCAGTGGCAATGCCGACATCGCACCGCAGGAC
>NZ_JBFUGJ010000073.1:0-21482 GCF_056402975.1 Mesorhizobium sp. P3_A9
ATTGAAACCTTCCGGCTCGACGCCGATGATCTCGGTCGTTGGCGACAGATAGTGGAAGGCGAGCGAAACGCCGCCGATCAGTCCACCACCGCCGACCGAGCAGAACAACAGGTCGGCGCTGGCATCCTTGGCCGCAAGCTGGTCGAGCGCTTCGAGGCCGGCGCCGGCCTGGCCGGCGACGATCTCCGGATCGTCGAAGGGGTGCAGCAAGGCCAGTCCCTCGGTCTCGGCGATCTCGCGCGCCTTGGCGGCGGCGACCTCTTCACGCGCGCGCTCGCCATGGTCGGTCAGCACGACGCGCGCGCCATAGCCTGCGGTGGCATCGCGCTTGGCGGCAGGCGCGTCGATCGGCATGACGATGGTGACCGGAATGCCCAGCGCCTGGCCGGCGGCGGCCAGCCCTTGCGCGAAATTGCCGGAGGAATAGGCGACGACGCCCTTTTTCGCTTCGTTAGCCGACAGCTGCTTCAGCCGCCAATAGGCACCGCGCACCTTGAAAGACCCGGCCCATTGCAGCGATTCCGGCTTGATGAAGACGCGGGCAGCCCCGGTCTCGCGGGCAAGTGCCGCCGACTCCAGCAGCGGCGTGATCTGCGTCGCCCTGGAGGTGACGGCATAGGCCTGTTTGAGATGGGCCAGCGAAGGAACGAGAAGGTTTGTCATCATTCGCCTCGCGGAAACCGTTTCTGCTCTTCGAGCACGTTGAGATCCATGTGGTTGCGCATGTAGCGTTCCGACGCCTTCTGCAGCGGCTGGAACTCCCAGGGGTAGTGCGTGCCGTTGCGCAGGGCGGGATAGACCACCCAGCGCCGCGCCTGGCTGGCGCGCACGGCGGCGTCAAAAGCCCCCATGTTCCAGCGCGCCCGGACCTTTTCCAGGAAAGCCGCCACCAGACCGGCATGCGCCGGATCGGCTGCAAGATTGCTCAACTCATGTGGGTCGGATTCGGTATCATAGAGTTGTGACGGATCGATCTCGCAATGGATGAACTTGTAGCGGCCATCGCGGATCGCGACCAAAGGCGCGTTGGAACCTTCGGCGGCATATTCCATCAGCACCGGTGCGGTGCGGTTTTTGCCGTCCAGCAGCGGCAGCAGCGACTGGCCATCGGTCCATGGCGCGATCGCGCTCATGTCGATGCCGGCGAGGTCACAAAGTGTCGGCGTCACGTCGAGATTGGAGACCGGCGTCTCGATCAGCCCTGCTGGTACGCCCTTGCCGGCGATCATCAGCGGCACCCGCGCCGAGCCCTCGAAGAAGCACATCTTGAACCACAGGCCACGCTCGCCGAGCATGTCGCCGTGATCCGAGCAGAACAGGATAATCGTGTCGTCGAGCATGCTCGTGCGTTCCAGCACCGACAGCAGCTTGCCGACCTTGTCGTCGAGATAGGAGATGTTGGCGAAGTAGCCGCGCCGCGAACGGCGGACCTGCTCGGCTGTGATGTTGAAACTGTCGTAGTCGGAAGCCTTGTAGAGCCGCTTCGAATGCGGATCCTGTTGGTCGTAGGGAATGAAGCCCACTTCAGGCTCGAGCGCCGGGCAGTCCTCGTAAAGATCCCAATATTGCCGCCGCGCCACATAAGGATCGTGCGGATGGGTGAAGGAAACGGTCAGGCACCAGGGCCGGTGTGACGCATCGTCGGAGACGCGGGCGAAGTCGTAGAGTTTCTGCACCGCATGGAAGGCGACCTCGTCGTCATACTCCATCTGGTTKGWKRTYTCGGCGACGCCGGCGCCGGTCACCGAACCSAGATTGTGRTACCACCAGTCGATGCGCTCGCCGGGCTTGCGGTAGTCCGGCGTCCAGCCGAAATCGGCGGGATAGATGTCGGTGGTCAGCCGTTCCTCGAAGCCATGCAACTGGTCGGGTCCGACGAAATGCATCTTGCCTGACAGGCAGGTGTGATAGCCGTCGGCGCGCAGATGGTGAGCAAAGGTCGGGATCGACGAGGCGAATTCGGCGGCGTTGTCATAGACCTCGGTGCGCGATGGCAACTGGCCGCTCATGAACGAGGCGCGGCCCGGCGCGCAGAGCGGCGAGGCCGTGTAGTTGTTGGCAAAGCGTGCCGAACGCGCCGCCAACGCTTTCAGATGCGGTGCGTGCAGAAACGCCGCCGGCCCATCGGGAAAAAAAGTCCCGTTGAGCTGATCGACCATGACGATCAGGAAATTGGGTCGCTTCATTGTCACTGTTTGCGCCGCTCGCCGAGTTTGGTTTCGAGATAGTCCTCGACCAGCGCGATCGCGGTCGCGGCGTCGGGCACGCCATCCTTCAGCGCACGCCTGATGTAGAGCCCGTCGATCATCGCCGCCGTCGCTTCGGCTGCGCGGTCGGCCTCTGCCCTGGGCAGGATGCCGGTCAGCCCGCTCATCAGGTTCGAGTGCAGCCTCCGTGCATAGACCCTGAGCAACCGGCGCAGCGCGGACGATTTCTGCGCCTCGACATAGAATGCGAGCCAGGCGGCGATGGTTTCCGGTTGGAACTGGATCTCGGAGAAGTTGACGGCAACCACGGCAGAAACGCGTTCTCGCGGGGAAGCGGCGGATTGCAGGGCGCGGCGCATGTCGATGGTCAGYTCGGCCAGGATGTGSCGCATYGTCGCCAGCARSAGCTCGTCCTTGGCRCCGAAATAGTGATGGGCWAGCGCMGACGACACWCCGGCRCGGCCGGCGATCTCGGACATGGTTACGTCAAGCGAGCCGCGCTCGCCGATCGCCGAGATCGTCGCGTCGATGAGCGCCTTGCGGCGCAGTGGCTCCATTCCGACTTTTGGCATGTCGTTCCCGATTTTTGCGCGGAGATTATTTTTTATTGACGGGTCAATCAACAAAAAATCGACGCCGCCGCGACCTGTACCAAACGATTGTCGGCTTCCGGCCCTTCACGGCTTAGCCGAGAATGTTTATATTTGAACAATAACGCGAACTGCGCCATGAGCCCATAGGCTAGGCTGGCGCCAAGGATGGAGACCGCCATGACCGCATGCATCGTTGGCTGGGCGCATTCGCGCTTCGGCAAGCTCGAAGGCGAGACTCTCGAGAACCTGATCGTCAAGGTCGCGACGGACGCGCTCGACCACGCCGGCATCGGTCCGGACGAGGTCGACGAGATCGTGCTCGGCCATTTCAACGCCGGCTTTTCGGCGCAGGATTTCACCGCCAGCCTGGTGCTTCAGGCCGACGACCGGCTGCGCTTCAAGCCGGCGACGCGCGTCGAGAACGCTTGCGCCACGGGATCGGCGGCGGTCAGACAAGGCATCCGCGCCATCGATGCCAATGCCGCCCGCATCGTGCTGGTGGTCGGCGCCGAGCAGATGACGACGACGCCGGGACCGGAGATCGGCAAGAACCTGCTGAAAGCGTCCTATCTGCCGGAGGATGGCGAGACGCCTGCCGGTTTCGCCGGCGTCTTCGGCAAGATCGCGCAGGCCTATTTCCAGCGCTATGGCGACCAGTCGGATGCGCTGGCCATGATCGCCGCCAAGAACCACAAGAACGGCGTCGACAATCCCTACGCACAGATGCGCAAGGATTTTGGTTACGAGTTCTGCCGGCAGGAGAGCGAGAAGAACCCTTTCGTTGCCGGGCCTTTGAAGCGCACCGACTGCTCGCTGGTTTCGGATGGTGCTGCCGCCCTTATCCTTGCCGATACGGCAACCGCGCTGAAGATGCGTCGCGCCGTCGCCTTCCGCGCCAACGAGCACGTGCAGGATTTCCTGCCGATGTCGAAGCGCGACATCCTGTCCTTCGAAGGTTGCGAGCAGGCTTGGGGCAAGGCGCTGAAGAACGCCGGCATAACACTCGACGATCTCTCCTTTGTCGAGACACATGACTGCTTCACCATCGCCGAACTGATCGAGTACGAGGCGATGGGGCTGGCCAAGCCTGGCGAGGGCGCCAGACTGGCGCTGGACGGCACGACGGCCAAGGACGGCCGCCTGCCGGTCAATCCCTCCGGCGGGCTGAAGGCCAAGGGCCACCCGATCGGCGCCACTGGTGTCTCCATGCATGTCTTGACCGCCATGCAGCTCGTCGGCGAAGCCGGCGGCATCCAGGTGCCAGGCGCAAAGCTTGGCGGCATCTTCAACATGGGTGGCGCGGCGGTCGCCAACTACGTTTCCATTCTCGACCGGATCAGGTAAACCGCCCGCATTTACGGGAGGTGACATGACAAATCCGGTTCTGATCGAGGTTCTGCGCGGCGCGATCGTCGAGAGCGTGCATCGGGGTGCCGTCGCGGTCTTCGATGCCGACGGCAAGCCGGTCCTGGAGATCGGCGATACCTCGAAGCCGGTGTTTCCGCGCTCGGCGGTCAAGGTGATCCAGGCCTTGCCGCTGGTCGAAACGGGTGCTGCTGATGCCTATGGCTTCGGCAACCGCGAACTGGCGCTGGCCTGCGCCTCCCATTCCGGCGAGCCGGCGCATGTCGAACTGGCGCGGTCCATGCTGGCCAGGGCAGGGTTGGACGGCTCGGCGCTCGAATGCGGCGCGCATTGGCCCTCAAACCATGACGCGGAGATCGCGCTCGCGCGCGCCGGCAGTTCGCCCAACGCGCTGCACAACAATTGCTCCGGCAAGCACTCCGGCTTCCTCTGCACCTGCGTCCACTCGGGCATTGAGCACGGTGGCTACGTCAAGGCCGGACATGGCTTGCAGGAAATGGTGCGCGACGCCATGCAGGCAGTTACCGGCGCTGTCCATGGCCCGGATGAGCGGGCGACCGATGGCTGCTCGATCCCCACCTATGCAGTGCCGCTCAAGAGTTTCGCGCTCGGCTTTGCCCGTATGGCGACGACATCAGGTTTTGGTCCAGAACGGGCCAAGGCGGCGAAGCGGCTGTTTGCGGCCTGCATGGCAGAGCCCTTTTTCGTCGCTGGCACCGGCCGCGCCGATGTCGCTTTGATGGAAGCAGCGCCTGGCCGGATCTTTGCAAAAGGCGGTGCCGAAGGTGTCCACTGCAGCGCGATACCTGAACTTGGCCTCGGCATAGCGATCAAATGCGATGATGGTGCCGGCCGCGCCGGCGAGGCCATGGCGGCCGCCGTCCTTGCCAGGCTGTTGCGTGCCGACGAGGCCGTGGCGGTGAAGCTGCTCGAACTGGCGAACGCCCCGATCGAAAGCCGGATCGGCGCCAAGGTCGGGGCGCTGAGGCCGACGCCAGCCTTGAATTGAAAATTGCTCTCAGCTGACACGGTTGCGCTCAACCGTCAGATGCGCAAAGCCGCTATTGCTTGACTGGGTGAGGTCTGATGTCACCGGCTCGGCCCAGCGCTGGCCGATGACGGCGCCGTTCAACGCGCCGTCGATGACGTTGTCGGAGATGACGGCCGTGCCGGCGCCCTCGACCACGCTGACGACAATGCCGGTGCCTGCCTTGCGGATGATGTTGCCCGTGGCCACCACATTGCGCAGATACGGCCCCCAGCCGATCGACATGCCGTAGAGCGGCGCGCTCTCGATGACGTTGTTGGACGCGATGGTGTCGGCYTCGACGSYRATGCCGACGCCGAAGCCGGGCGSATCGGCGRKGTAGGGGCCGCTGGTCGACAGATTGCGCACGATGTTGCCCGAGCAGACACCCATGCGGCCGCCTTCGTTGAAGTTGACGATCGAGATGCCGTTGGCCGCGCCATCGACGATGTTGTTGCTGATGACGGCACCCTCGAAGGAGAATTCGGAATAGACCGCGGTTTCGCCCGAGCGCGAGCAGGTGTTGCCTGAAATCTGCAGATTGCTCGAACTGTTGGCGCGGATCGCCGAAAAAGCGCAGTCCGAAACGACATTGCCCGAGATGATGACATTGCCGGCGCGGAAGGCGTTGATGCCATTGCCGTTCTGGCCGGTTCCGCCGCTGCGCGCGCCGATGCGTTCGACACGGTTGCCGGTGACCATGGTGCCGTCTTCCGCCGCCTGCCAGCGGTGTACGAGGATGCCGCCATTGGCGCAGTCCGAAACGGTATTGCCTGTGATCGCCAGTCCAGCCGCCTCGACCGAATAGATGCCGGCGTCCGCCGCGCCCGATATGTCGGAGCGTTCGATGCGGCCTGCCGCATGTTCCAAGGCCAGTCCGTTCTTGCCGCTGCCGGTTATCTGGCAATTGTCGACGACGAGATGCGCGACCCGGCGCAGATCGAGCAGTCCTTGCGCATAGTCGCCCATCGAACGGTTCGAACCGTCGAAGACCAGCCCGCTCAGTTCGATATGGTCGGCCTGTTCGGTCATGAAGAGGTGGCCGTCGCCGCCATAGACGATCCGTGTTGCCCCCGGCACGCCGGAAAGACGCACGCGGCTGGGCAGCGACAGGTTGGACACCACATAGCTGCCCGCCGGCAGGAACACCAGTATGTCGCGCTCGTTCGCGTCACGCAGCAGCTTGGCGAAGGCCTTGCTCTGGTCGTCGAAAGTGCCGGGCTGCACGCCAAGCTCGGTGGCGTTGATCGAGCCGCGCATCAAGGCTTTTTCGATGCCGGCCAGGCTGGCGGCCATTGCCTTGCCGAGCGAAAGGCCCATGACGGCAAAGCCGGCGGTTCCGGTCAGCAGTGTTCGCCTGTTCAACATCGGCACAGAATCCCAGTGTTCAACCCCGACAGCGCAGTGTCAGCCCTGACACCGCAGGAATCGTGCCAGACGCCCTGTTCCGCTTCGCGACGTATCGACAATGGCTTGTCGAGCAGCCACTCGAGGCCTAGGTTCAGGAAATGAGCAGAGCTTTCACCCGCGAAGAAGACAGCGAAAATGCCATCGCCGGCGTCGGCGAACGGCCGATCAGCACGCACCGCAACCTGGTGACCGAGCGCGGTCTGGCGCAGATCGAGGACAATCTGGCCGATCTGCGCGATGTCCTGGCGAAAGCCGAGAGGAAAGCCGACCGCGAGCGCATCGCGGTCGTGTCGCGCGACCTGCGCTACTGGACGGCCAGGCGCGAAAACGCCGAGCTTTCGGTACCGGAGCCCGACAGCGATGTCGTACGCTTCGGCATGGGGGTCACGCTGGAAGGCGATGACAGCAAGAAGGTGCATTGGAAGATCGTCGGCGAGGACGAGGCAGATCCGGCCAAGGGCAGCATTTCACATGTCTCGCCAATGGCCGTAGCCCTGTTCGGCAAGAAGGTCGGCGAGGTCGTCACGGTCAACGGCAAGGAATGGGAAATCGTCAAGCTCTCGGACAGTTAGTCTTCGAGCTTGACGACGTGGTCGCGGAAGAACGCCGCCGCTCCTGCTTCGTCTATCTCGCCTGATGCAACGGCGATGACGAATTCGTAGAGCGTGCCGTTGTCGGCTGTGATGACGTGGCCGTTCACAATCAAAAATGCGCCGGCGGCAACGATGGCAGTCCGCTTGTTGCCATCGACAAAGGCATGATTCCTGGCAATGCCGAAGACATAGGCGGCTGCGAGATCCTCAACCGAAGGGTCTTCATAGCTGGCCTTGTTCTCCGCGCGGGCGAGCGCCGATTCAAGAGCGTTCTCATCTCTCAAACCCTGTGCTCCGCCATGCCTGCGCAGTTGCTCGGCATGCATCGCTTCGACTGCGCGACGCGACAGAAACTCCCAGCTCATTCTGCGAGCTTCTGAAGCGCGACCTTGTACTTGTCCATGACCTTGCGGGCCGCTTCCATCTGCCGCTCGAAACTGTCGTCCACCGGCTCAAGGGCAATGCCCTTGTCCGTTTCGACGATCTGAAGCTGATCACCCGTCTTCATATTCAGACGTTCAAGCAGTTCCTTCGGCAGGATCACACCTTCGGAATTGCCGATCTTGCGAATGGTCGTGTTCATGACGGATTATCCTGTTGCAACGCCAATTATAACTCGATTGGCGGCATGTTGCAACAAGGATTATAACAGACCTATTGGGTCGACAGCAGSCGATCCATCAGCCGGTCCGCSGCYTCCGGAATAACCGTTCCCGGCGGGAAGATTTCCGCCGCGCCGGCTTGCAGAACCGCCTCATAATCCTGCGGTGGGATGACGCCGCCGGCCACAATCAGCATGTCGCCACGGCCGAGCTTTTTAAGCGCGTCGCGCAATTCGGGGATCAGCGTCAGGTGCCCCGCCGCCAGCGACGAGGCGCCGATGACATGGACATCGTGCTGGACCGCCAGTTTCGCGATCTCTTCCGGCGTCTGGAACATCGCGCCGACGGTGACGTCGAAGCCGAGATCGGCGAAGGCGGTGGCGATCACCTTCTGCCCACGGTCGTGGCCATCCTGTCCCATCTTGGCAACGAGGATGCGCGGCTTGACGCCGTTTTTCTTCTCGAAGGCGCTAAGCTTGTCCTGCAGCCCGTCGACCACGGCATTGTCGCCAAGCGCCTTGCGATAGACGCCGGAAATGGTCTGCACCGTCGCAACGTGGCGGCCAAAGGCTCTTTCGAGCGCAAACGAAATCTCGCCGACTGTCGCATTGGCGCGCGCGGCGCGGATGGCGAATTCCAGCAGGTTCTCATTGCCCTGTGCGGCGCGGGTCAGCGCATCGAGTGCGCTCTCCACCGCGGCGACCTCGCGTGTGCCCTTCAGCCGTTGCAGCTTCGACAATTGCCGGGCCCGGACCTCGGCATTGTCGATCTTCAGCACGTCGACCTTGATGTCGTTCTCGGGGCGATGCGCATTGACGCCGACCAGCATCTGTTCGCCGGAATCGATGCGTGCCTGCGTGCGCGCCGCCGCCTCCTCGATGCGCAGCTTCGGAATGCCTTGTTCGGTCGCGGCGGCCATGCCACCGAGAGCCTCGACTTCCTCGATATGGGCAAGCGCGCGTGCCGCCAGATCGTGCGTCAGCCGTTCGAGATAGGCCGATCCGCCCCACGGGTCGATGATGCGCGTGGTGCCGGATTCCTTTTGCAGGATGAGCTGCGTGTTGCGGGCGATGCGCGCCGAATGGTCGGTCGGCAGCGCCATCGCTTCGTCGAAAGAGTTGGTGTGCAGTGATTGGGTGTGGCCCTGCGTGGCCGCCATCGCCTCGATCATGGTGCGGATGATGTTGTTGTAGGGGTCCTGCGCCGTCAGCGACCAGCCGGACGTCTGGCAATGGGTGCGCAGCGACAGCGAGCGCTCGTCCTTCGGCGCAAAATTCTTCTTCATCAGTGTCGCCCACAGCAGGCGCGCGGCCCTGAGCTTGGCGACTTCCATGAAGAAGTTCATGCCGATCGCCCAGAAGAACGACAGGCGTGGCGCGAAACGGTCGATATCGAGCCCCGCCGCGACACCGGCGCGGGCATATTCGATGCCGTCGGCGATCGTATAGGCAAGCTCCAGGTCGGCGGTCGCGCCGGCTTCCTGCATGTGGTAGCCGGAGATCGATATCGAGTTGAATTTCGGCATATTCTTCGATGTGTAGGAGAAGATGTCCGAAACGATCCGCATCGAGGGCTTTGGCGGATAGATGTAGGTGTTGCGGACCATGAACTCCTTCAGAATGTCGTTCTGAATGGTCCCGGCCAGATCCTTCTGTGCAACGCCCTGTTCCTCAGCCGCGACGATGTAGAGCGCCATGATCGGCAGCACCGCCCCGTTCATCGTCATCGACACCGTCATGTCGCCGAGTGGAATGCCGTCGAACAACTGCCGCATGTCGAGGATGGAATCGATGGCGACACCAGCCATGCCGACATCGCCGGAAACGCGCGGATGGTCGCTGTCATAGCCGCGATGCGTGGCCAGATCGAAGGCGACAGACAAGCCTTTCTGACCGGCGGCAAGATTGCGCCGGTAAAACGCGTTGGACTCTTCGGCCGTGGAGAAACCGGCATATTGCCGGATCGTCCAGGGCTGCTGGACATACATGGTCGGGTAGGGGCCGCGCACGAAGGGCGGCAGGCCTGGATAGGTGTCGAGATGCGGCAGGCCCTTGAGGTCGCCCTGATTGTAGAGATGCTTGACGACAAGCCCTTCCGGCGTCGTCCGCTGGCCCTTGACCTCGACCGGCGCGCGGCGCGGCGACACCCAGCCGATCTGACTGAAATCCGGGATCAAGAGGCTGCCCCGATGGATTGGTCGATGCGGGCCGGAAACAGCGGTTCGCACAGGACGACACCTTCGGTGAAGGCAGGCCGCTGCTCCGCGTCCAGCGTCTCGACCGGACGCTCGCTCTTCTGCGGATAGAGTGTTGTGCCGATGATGGCTCGCTCGCCGGACTTGAAGGCGGCGTCGCGACGGGCGGCGGCAGCGCGAACGCGCTTCTGGATGTGTCCGTCCCGAAGGCTGAACAATACGCCCCCTTCGGCTTCGATCGTTTGCAACTCCGCCCAGGCAGCTTCGCAAAGGTCTGCCGTCAGCGTTTCGACCGCGCCGGATCCATAGGCGGGATCGGCGACGTGATCGACATGGCTTTCATTGGCCATGATCAGCTGCGCGTTGCGCGCGACGCGGCGGGCAAAAGCCGCCGGCAGGCCATGCGCGATCGTATGCGGCAGGATGGAGATCGAATCGGCTCCCCCCGCGGCCGCGGCGAAGCAGCCGATCGTCGTGCGCAGGATGTTGGTCTCGGGGTCCAATGCCGTCATCATGCGAAATGATGTCTCGGCATGGATGTTGGCCGTGGAATTGGGGATCGAGCAGGCTTCCTGCACCCGTGCCCACAGTCTGCGCAGCGCCCGGACCTTGGCCATCGACAGGAACTGGTCCTGGTCGACGCTGAGCGCGAAGCCGATATGCGGTGCCGCATAGACGAGCGGCTGCCGCGCTTTCTCGAACATTCTCAGATACGAGACCGCCGAAGCCAGCATGATGCCGAGTTCCTGCGCTTCCGTGGCGCCGGCATTGTGGAAGACGCGACCGTCCGCTTCCAGCAGCACGCCGGGAACGCCCATCGAGAAGAAATGCGCCAGCGATTGCGGCATCGATTCCTGCAGCGCCTCGATCGACATGCGCAGCCGGCCGGTACCGGCCAGGATAGCCGCCGGATCGATGCCGAACGACAGGTTGAGCTTTGCCGGATCGGAGCGGCGCTTGCTCAGGAACGCCACCAGCCAGTCGGCCATGGGGCGGCTCCACGGATGGGTATCGATGCGAATCTGGATCCGGTTGAGGGGCACACCCTCCAGCACCGTTTCCAGCGCCTGTGCGGTCCTCGGCAGACCGTAGCCGAATGCGTTCGGAGCACCTTCGAAGACGAGCGACAATCCCGTCGCGCCCTGCGCGATATCATCCAGAACCTGCGCCTTGGCGCGATCGACATCGGGGTCGTCGACGCGCTGGCTGACAATCCAGGGCGATCGGGGATTTGCGCGCACGATCGGCTCTGTTCTGGTAGCACGATCGTAGAGGGGCTCGATGCGGATGGTGTCGTCGGTGTGCGAGACCAGCTTTTCCTCGAAGGATGCGCCGGCCAACGCCTTTTCCGCCAGGGCCAGCCAACGCTGACGCTCGGCGTTCATGGGTTCAACATCCTTGGTCAAGGCTCCGGCGCCCATCCATCTTCCTCGTTTATGTGGCCGCACCAGCCGGGCGCTTCAGTCTACGGTCCCCGACCGGTTATCGCAATGCACGTAGAGGTCCGAATGCGATCCACCAGATATAGGGCGGCTTGCATGGACGAACCATGGACGATTGCCAAACACCAGTGAAATCCGCAAGTTCGAAAAATCCGATTTCGGCGATGGGTCCGATTGGGACGATTGGCCCGCTTTGGATGATCGGCCCCGATCTAGATGATCGGCTTGTCGCTGTGCAACAGCCTCACTATACCTTCGGGCAAAGGCTGGCTTTTTGACACATCAGTTTGCGGAGACCCTGGATATGGCTGACGACACCAGTATTTTTATCGGCGCCAGCCGCAAGCCCGACGACAGCTATCAGCGCGCCGAGCAGCTGTTGCTGCAATATGGGAATCGCCATGGCTTGGTGACCGGTGCGACCGGCACCGGCAAGACCGTTACCTTGCAGATCCTGGCCGAAGGTTTTTCGAATGCCGGCGTGCCGGTGTTCTGCGCCGACATCAAGGGCGACCTGTCCGGCATTTCCATGATGGGCACGGCGCAGGATTTCCTGGTCAAGCGGGCCGCGCAGGTCAAGCTCGACCGCTATGATTTCCAGGAGTTTCCGGTCATCTTCTGGGACCTGTTCGGCGAGCAGGGGCATCCGATCCGCGCCACCGTCTCCGAAATGGGGCCGCTGCTATTGTCGCGCCTGATGAACCTCACCGAGGCGCAGGAAGGCATCATGAACATCGCCTTCCGTCTGGCCGACGAGGAAGGACTGCTGCTGCTCGACATGAAGGATCTTCAGGCGCTGCTCTCCAACATCGCCCAGCGCGCCGACGAGATCGGCTCGCGCTACGGCAATGTGACCAAGCCTTCCGTGGGAGCAATCCAGCGCACGCTGCTGGTGCTGGAGCAGCAAGGTGCCGCGCATTTCTTCGGCGAGCCGGCACTGCGGATTTCCGACATCATGCGCACCACGCGTGATGGGCGCGGTGCGATCAGCGTGCTTGCCGCCGACAAGCTGATGATGAACCCGCGGCTCTACGCGACCTTCCTGTTGTGGCTGATGTCGGAACTCTTCGAGGTGTTGCCGGAAGTCGGCGATCCCGACAAGCCGAAGCTGGTGTTCTTCTTCGACGAGGCGCATCTTCTGTTCGACGAAGCGCCGAAAGTGCTGATCGACCGCGTCGAACAAGTCGTCCGCCTGATCCGCTCGAAAGGTGTCGGCGTCTATTTCGTCACGCAGAACCCTCTGGATATCCCTGAAAAGGTTCTGGCCCAGCTCGGCAATCGCGTCCAGCACGCGCTGCGCGCCTATACGCCGCGTGAGCAGCAGGCGGTGAGGACGGCAGCGGAAACGTTCCGTCCCAATCCCGATTTCGATTGCGCCGTCGCCATCACCCAGCTCGCCACCGGCGAAGCGCTGGTCTCGACGCTGGAGGCCAAAGGCATTCCGTCCATGGTTCAACGCACCTTGATCCGTCCGCCGTCGTCGCGGCTCGGGCCGATAACTCCCGCCGAGCGGCAAAAGCTGATCGCGGAAAGCCCCGTCACCGGACAGTACGACGAGGTCATCGACCGCGAATCGGCCTTCGAGATGCTGCAGAAGAAGGCCAAGGAGGCGCAAGACGCCGAAGCGCAGGCACAGCAGGCCGGCACTGGCGGCTCGCGCTGGACCATTCCGGGTTTTGGCAATGACGATCCGCCGTCGCAGTCGGGTGGCCGCCGCGCGCCGGCGCCGCGCCCCTCCAATCGCCAGACGGTGGCCGAGGCCGCAATCAAGTCGGTGGTGCGCTCGGTCGGTTCGTCGGTCGGACGCGCGATCGTGCGCGGGATACTGGGGAGCCTGTCGCGGGGCCGCTGAATTGTAGGCCAGAGCCAGAGCGATTCCAGGAAATGTGGACGGTTTCGGGGGAAAAGCGCGTAGCGCTTTCCCTGGGGAATTGCGTCAAAACAAAGAGTTAAAGGCTCCGCTGCTACAGCGCCGCGCGTGCCCTTGGACGCGTGGCGCTAAGCAGCTCCGCAGATGGCCAACTCAGAAGATCGCGTTGGTGACCGCCTTGACGGGTCCGAGCAGGATCGATCCGTCCGGCACGCCRGAATCGATCGGGATAGCCTTGCGGTTGGCCGTCGCCGCCATTGCCTGGCCGATATCAGCGGTCACGATGACCGGCGTCTTCTGGGGCACGCGATCATAGAGATCGATGATGTCCTGGTTCATGAAACGAACGCAGCCTGACGAAACCGACTTGCCGATCGATTTCCATTCCGGCGAACCGTGCAAGCGGTAGAGCGTGTCGACGTTGCCCTGGAAAAGATAGAGCGCGCGCGCACCGAGCGGGTTCTTCAGCCCGCCGGGCATGCCGCCATTGTCGGCGCTGTATGGCTTCAATTCCGGCTGCCGGGCGATCATTTCATCCGGCGGCGTCCATTTCGGCCACTTCTGCTTCCACTGGACGACGGCATCGCCAGACCATTCAAAGCCGGCGCGGCCGAGGCCGACACCATAGCGGATCGCCTGGCCGCCCGGTCGCACCAGATAGAGATGATGTCCGGTCGTATCGACGACGATGGTGCCAGGCTTCTGCCCCGTCGGATCGGGCACGATCTGGCGCAGGTACTGCGGATCGATTCTTTCGAACGGTATGGCCGGAAGGTCGAAACCGCCATCGCTGACGGCCGCATACATCGTCGCGTAGTCGGGCAGAGGCGGTTCAACATAGGCTGGCGGCGGCGGCTCGACCGGGCCCGGCCCTGTAGTGGCGCATGCGGAAACCGCGATCGAGGCGGCGCCTAATGCTGCGGCGTTCAGAAAGCCGCGACGGCTCAGGCGGTAGGATTCGATTTCGGTTATGGACATGATTGCCTTCTTTAAGACTCAAATCGCAACAAAGCGTCAATACGCCGACCGCTGTTACGGGTGCCTGACAACACCTGAGGCGATAGGCGGTTCCGATTCTGGCCCGAACGTGGACAAACAAAGGCGAAGCTGTGACTGCGCCGCCACTGTGGCGCTGGGGCCACAGCTTGTTGCCTAGGTGCCAGGCACCAACGCTTCGAGGGTTGGCAGGATCAGTGCCGGCGGGAAGTCCCGATATTCCTCGGGCTGGTTGGAGCGGTTGATCCACACCGTGCGGAAGCCGAATTTGGTGGCGCCCGCAATGTCCCAGCGGTTGGAGGACTGGAAGGACACCGCGCCGGGATAGAGGCGCCAGCCGGTGGCGACCATGTCGTAGACCGCCGGATCGGTCTTGAAACGCCGCACCGCATCGACCGAATAGATATCGTCCAGGACCTGGTCGAGCGCAGCGGACTTGACCGCCGCTTCCAGCATTTCCGGCGAGCCGTTGGAGAGGATCGCCAGCCTGGCTCCCGAGGCCTTGAGCGCCTTCAGCACGGCCGGCACTTCCGGGTAGCAATCCAGCCGCCAGTAGGCTTCCAGCAGCTTGGCCTTGAGGCTTGGATCGGCCGAAGGGACCTTGCGCAAGGCGAAGTCGAGCGCCTGTTCGRTCAACTGCCAGAAATCGGAATAGGCGCCCATCAGCGTGCGCACCCAGGAATATTCGAGCTGCTTGGCGCGCCAGATTTCGGACAGCAGCTGGCCATCGGGCCCGATCCGGTCGGCATGGCGGCGCACGGCGGCATGCACGTCGAACAGCGTRCCRTAGGCRTCGAAMACATAGGCAGCGTATTGCATGGCGACAGTTTTGAGGCGAGGCGGGGCAAGGTGCAAGCCTTGATTGCATCACGCCTGTCGCTGGCCTCAACAAAACTCCCCGATGCCCGTTGACGGCAGCGGCCAAAGCATCATCCAATGTTGTCACACAAGATTGATCGGAACGGGACAACGCGATGACACTGGCGGCAACGGCGCAATCCGCGACATGGACTTTCGTCGACGGCGACTGGTACGAGGGCAACGTCGCCATCCTTGGGCCGCGCAGCCACGCCATGTGGCTCGGGACCAGCGTGTTCGACGGGGCGCGCTGGTTCGAGGGCGTGGCGCCCGACCTCGATCTCCATGCCCGGCGGGTGAATGCCTCGGCGATCGCGCTCGGCCTTAAGCCGACCATGACGCCAGAACAGATCGTCGGGCTGACCTGGGACGGATTGAAGAAATTCGACGGCAAGACGGCGGTCTATATCAGGCCGATGTACTGGGCCGAGCATGGCGGCTATATGGGTGTGCCGGCTGACCCCGCATCGACCCGTTTCTGCCTCTGCCTCTACGAATCGCCGATGATCTCGCCGACCGGGTTTTCGGTGACCGTGTCGCCGTTCCGGCGTCCGACCATCGAAACCATGCCGACCAATGCCAAGGCCGGTTGCCTCTACCCCAACAATGGCCGCGCCATCCTTGAAGCCAAGATCCGCRGCTTCGACAATGCGCTGGTGCTGGACATGCTGGGCAATGTCGCCGAGACCGGAAGCTCCAACATCTTCCTGGTCAAGGATGGCCACGTGCTGACGCCGGCGCCGAACGGCACCTTCCTGTCCGGCATCACCCGCTCGCGCACGATGACGCTGCTGGGCGAGTACGGTTTCAAGACGACGGAAAAGACGCTGTCGGTGCGCGATTTCCTCGAAGCGGACGAAATTTTCTCGACCGGCAATCACTCCAAGGTGGTGCCGATCACGCGCATCGAGGATCGCGATTTGCAACCCGGGCCGGTGGCCAAGAAGGCGCGCGAGCTCTATTGGGACTGGGCGCATTCGACGTCGGCTGGCTGATGCGCCAGCCTGGCCTTTTTGTCGCTGCGCGGTTCGTCGCGGGAAAACCGTGTGACAGTTTTCCAGAACCCGCTTAGAAAGGGTGCCGGCGCTTCACTTCCGGAGTTGTTCCAGCTCAATCCAGACCTATCTTAATCCGGTATCCACACCGGATTTTTCCACGAGGGAGTACTACCCATGGCTTTTGAATTGCCCGCTCTGCCCTACGACTATGAGGCCTTGCAGCCCTACATGTCGAAAGAGACGCTGGAGTATCACCACGACAAGCACCACAAGGCCTATGTCGACAACGGCAACAAGCTGGCCGCGGAAGCCGGCCTYGGCGATCTSTCGGTCGAAGAGGTGGTCAAGCAGTCRTTCGGCAAGAATGCCGGCCTCTTCAACAATGCMGCCCAGCACTACAACCACATCCATTTCTGGAAGTGGATGAARAAGGGCGGCGGCGGCAMCAAGCTKCCKGGCGCACTGCAGAAGGCGGTCGACAGCGACCTCGGTGGCTACGACAA
This sequence comes from Mesorhizobium sp. P3_A9, assembly GCF_056402975.1. Lineage (NCBI taxonomy): Bacteria > Pseudomonadati > Pseudomonadota > Alphaproteobacteria > Hyphomicrobiales > Phyllobacteriaceae > Mesorhizobium > Mesorhizobium sp. P3_A9. The sequence continues at coordinate 16,659 of NZ_JBFUGJ010000073.1, forward strand.
GTTCAAGGCTGATTTCATCGCCGCCGGCACGACGCAGTTCGGTTCGGGCTGGGCCTGGGTTTCGGTCAAGGACGGCAAACTGGCGATCTCGAAGACCCCGAACGGCGAAAACCCGCTCGTTCATGGCGCCTCGCCGATCCTCGGCGTCGACGTTTGGGAGCACTCCTATTACATCGACTATCGCAACGCTCGCCCGAAATATCTCGAGGCCTTCGTCGACAGCCTGATCAACTGGGATCATGTGCTGGAACTGTACGAAAAGGCGAAGTGATCGATCGTCAGAAAGGCCCCGGCAATCCCGGGGCTTTTCTTTTTCTGTAGCGATGTCGGCGGCTGCGAAGGCCCGGCAAAAATCGTCCGGGCAAAGGGAATAATTCGCCCACCGCATCCGTTAACGTCCTGTCCTGAAATGCCTTCATCATGGAGCCAAATGAATGAGAAAGCTTGTCATCGCCATCTCAATGCTCGCCTTCGCCGGTTCGGCGGCCTTTGCCGATCCGATCCTCGACCGRCAGGCTCTGATGAAGGAGCGCGGAAAGATCGTCGGCGGCCTGTCGAAAGTGGCCAAGGGCGATGAGCCCTTTGATGCCGCTGCCGTGCTGACGCAGTTGCAGGCGCTGCAGGCGAACGCCGAGAAGTTCGATGTCGACGCGTTGTTCCCGAAAGGCAGCGATACCGGCGACACGACGGCAGGCCCGAAAATCTGGGAAGACACGGCCGGCTTCAAGGCCGCCGAGGACAAGTATCTCGCCGACGTCAAAGCGGCGGTCGCGGCGGCTCCCGCCGATGTCGACGCGCTGAAGGCGCAAGTTGGCGCCATCGGTTCGGACTGCGGCACCTGCCACCAGGGCTACAGGATCAAGAAGAGCTGATTGCCTGATATGGCATGGCTGAAAAAGCTCGTCGGCGCGGCCCTTATTCTGGGCGGCGTCGGCGCGGCTGCCGGTTGGTTTCTGTCGGCACCGGTCAAACTGGATGCGGCGGCCGTGGCGCAACTCGGGCCGGGCGATGCTAGCCGGGGCAAGCGTATTTTCTATGYCGGCGGCTGCACCTCCTGCCACGCAAAGCCGGGCTCACAGGGTGATGCGCGGCTCCAGCTCGTCGGCGGCCTCGAGCTCAAGACGCCGTTCGGCACYTTCGTGCCGCCCAACATTTCGCAAGATCCCAAGGACGGCATCGGTGCGTGGTCGGTCGAGGATCTCGCCAACGCCATGCTCAAGGGCGTGTCACCGTCCGGCGAGCATTTTTATCCGGCCTTTCCCTACGCGTCCTACGCCCGCATGAAGCCGTCGGACATCGCCGACCTTTATGCCTTCCTCAAGACGCTGCCCGCCGTCGCCGGCAAGGCGCCGGCCAATTCGCTCGGTTTCCCTTTCAACGTCCGTCGCGGCATCGGCCTGTGGAAGCTGCTCTATCTCAGCCACCAGCCTGTTGTTGCCTTGCCCGTTGGCACGCCTGAGCCGGTGATGGCCGGCCGCTACCTAGTCGAAGGACCGGGCCATTGCGGCGAATGCCACACGCCGCGGGATTTGGCGGGTGGGACGAAGAAGGGCGAATGGCTGGCGGGTGCCGTGGCCGCCGAAGGCTCGGGCGTCGTGCCGAACGTCACTTCGGGTGAGGGGGGTATCGGCAGCTGGTCCGCAGGCGATATCGCCAACTACCTCGAAACCGGCTTCACGCCTGATTTCGATTCCGTTGGCGGCGCGATGGTCGACGTGCAGCGCAACATGGCTGAGCTGGCACCAGAGGATCGGGCAGCGATTGCTGCCTATCTCAAGGCAGTACCGCCGCACCCGAACGGTTATCCCGCACGCAAGAAACCGGCGGGCTAATTATCGACTACGGATGGCGGTCGCCCAGGAAATCGAAGCCTGCCTCGAAGAAATGGTTGTAATTGCATGTCATCTCCTCGCCCGGAGCGATGTCGCGCAAGGCGTAGGTTTCCTCGGGTGACGAGACATCGCAATTCGGCTCGTCGTCATGGTTCATGTAGCGGGCGTCGTCGGCTTCAAAGACGATAAAGGCCGGATCGCGCCGGTCGGGGTAGGAATAGCGGTCGAGATAGTTCTTCACCGGCCCGGTCTCGCCTTCATAGGTCTCGACGTCGATGATCCGGTCGAACCGAGGGTCGAGCTTCCAGACCAGCGTGCCCTTGGCAATGTGGTTCTTGGCAAAGACGCCGATACCCTGGATGGGCGATTTGTCGAGATAGACGTCGACGAGCAGCATAATGGACCTTTGTGCGAGCGTGGGCTTTGTTGCCCCAGGAAAATCGTGCTTTGGGTAGCGCGCGAGCGTCGCAATTGCGAGTGGAAATGAGCGGCTTGGAATTCAAAAAGTCATGATCATCATGCCTGCCGGATGATGCGCGCTGGCCGCTGTCAGCGTTGCTGCAGGGCCAGGCGGACACCCAGGGCGCAGTAGATGCCGCCGACCACCTTGCCCTGCCATTTCAGCACTGTCGGATTTCGGCGCAGGAAACTGCCGAGCCGACCGGCGCATAACGCAAAGATGACCGTGCTGAAAAGGCCCAGCGCGACAAATACAATTCCCAACACGGCCAGTTGAAGTATCGCCGACCCGTTTTCGGGCCGCACGAACTGAGGCAGGAATGCGAGGAAGAAAAGCGCGGTCTTGGGGTTGAGCACCTCGGTCAGGACAGCCTGTCGAAATGCCTTGCCGGCGGGGATCGCGAGCGCGCCGGCGGTCGGATCGGTCGGCGTCTTCTCGATGATCGCGCGAATGCCGAGGTAAACCAGGTAGGCCGCGCCGATGTATTTTACGATGCTGAACAGTGTCGCCGACGTAGCGATGATCGCCGAGATGCCGACCATCGCCATGACCGTGTGAAACATGTCGCCGGCCGCGATCCCGGCACCGGTTGCGATCCCGACCTTCGTTCCCGAACTCGTTGCCCGTGCGATCGTCAACAGCGTGGCCGGACCCGGAATAAAGACAAAGCCGAGCACGACGGCGATGTAGGCGATCAATGTCGACAGATCGATCATCGGAGAGTTTCCTCGGCAAGCTGCGCCTTTCCCGTCACCTTCAGCGCGAAGGAGTAAGTATAGGCGATCTCCTCAAGCCTTGAAAACCGGCCCGACGCCCCGGCATGGCCGGAGTCCATGTTGATCTTGAACAGCACTGGATTGTCGCCGCTCTTGCGGTCGCGCAGCCGCGCCACCCATTTGGCCGGCTCCCAATAGGTGACGCGCGGATCGGTSAGRCCGSCGAGCGCCAGGATCGGCGGATAATCGAGGGCCGCGACATTGTCGTAGGGCGAGTAGGCGGCGATGGTGCGGTAGTCGTCGGCCGACGCGATCGGGTTGCCCCATTCCGGCCATTCCGGCGGYGTCAGCGGCAGGGTSKCGTCGAGCATGGTGGTGAGCACGTCGACGAACGGAACCTCGGCGACGATGCCGCCGAAGCACTCCGGCGCCATGTTGGCGATSGCACCCATCAGCATACCGCCGGCCGAGCCGCCTTGCGCGACCATGCGGTCATGCGCGGTATAGCGCTCGGAAACGAGGTGGCGCGCACAGGCGATGAAATCCGTGAAGGTGTTCATCTTGTGCTCCCGCTTGCCGTCATCGTACCAGCCGTAGCCCTTGTCCTTGCCGCCACGGACRTGGGCGATGGCRTAGACRAAGCCGCGGTCGACCAGCGACAGGCAGTTGGTGTTGAAGGCCGCCGGCACGGTGATGCCGTAGGARCCRTAGCCATAGAGCAGGCAAGGTGCCGATCCATCGAGCGGCGTGTCGCGATGGTGCAGAAGCGAGATCGGCACCAGCTCGCCATCGGCGGCGGGCGCCATCAGCCGCCTGGTGACATAATGGTCCGCATCATGGCCGGACGGCACTTCCTGGGTCTTGAGCAACACGCGCTCGCGGGTGCGCATATTGTAGTCGAACACTTGGGCCGGGGTCGTCATCGACGAGTAGGAAAAGCGCATGATCTCGGTGTCGTATTCATAGGAACCCGACAGGCCGAGCGAGAAAGCCTCCTCGTCGAGAGACAGAAGATGCTCTTCACCGCTGGCGCGGTCGCGCACGACGATGCGCGGCAGGCCCTCCTTGCGTTCGAGCCGGACCATATGGTCCTTGAAGCCGATGACCGACAGGATCAGCCGGCCCGGCTCATGCGCCACCAGTTCCTTCCAGTTGGCGCGGACCGGGTCGCTTGCCGGCGCCGTCATGATCTTGAAGTCCTTGGCGCCGTCCGCATTGGTCAGGATGAAGAAGATGTCGCCGCCTTCCTCCARCTCGTATTGAAGGCCGGTCTCGCGCGCCGAAACCAGCCTGGGTTCGGCAAACGGGTCGCTGGCGCTCAGCAGGCGATATTCCGAAGTCTCGTGATCGTTGATGCCGATCATGATCCATCGGTTGTTGCGGGTGCCGTCGACATTCATGAAGAAGCCGGGATCGGTTTCCTCATAGATCAGGCGGTCGTTCTCAGGGTCTTGGCCCAATGCGTGGAACAGCACTTTCGACGGCCGGTGGTTGGGGTCGAGACGCGTATAGAAGAACCCGTCATTGCCCGCGTCCCACACGCCCGAACCGCCGGTTGCGGGAATCTGGTCCGCCAGTTCCTTGCCGTCGGCAAGGTCGCGCACGCGCAGCGTGTAGAACTCGGAACCCTTGTCGTCGAAGGCCCACAACAGCTTGCGATGATCTGCCGAATGATCGACGCCGCCGAGCCGGAAATAGGCCTTGCCTTCCGCCTCCAGGTCRCCGTCGAGCAGKATSTGYTCRKCKCCGCCGTCGCGCGGCATGCGGAAATAGCGCGGCTGCTCGCCGCCRAGYTTGAAGGAAGAACCATAAGCAT
>NZ_JBFUGJ010000074.1:0-21308 GCF_056402975.1 Mesorhizobium sp. P3_A9
GCCTTGCCGGCCTCAGTCGGCAATGAGTTCGAGCATGATCGTCGACAGCGGCGGCAGAAGCATCGTTGCCGAGATGCTCTTGCCCTCTGCCCTTGCCTCGACAATGCCGCCATTGCCCATGCCGGAGCCGCCATATTCGGATGCGTCGGTGTTGATGATCTCGCGCCACTTGCCAGCCTTGGGCAGCGGCACACGATAATTGTCGCGCGGCACCGGCGTGAAGTTGGAGATGACGGCCACCGGGCTGCCGCCCGGCGCGTTGCGCACCCAGGCAAAAACCGAATTCTGGCTGTCGTCGACGATCAGCCAGGAGAAGCCTTCCGGCTCGCAATCGCGSCCATGCAGCGCCGGGCGCGAACGATAGAGATAGTTGAGATCGCGCACCGTCTGCCAGACGCCGCGATGCGGGCGGAAATCAAGCAGGTTCCAGTCGAGCGCACGCGCCTCGCTCCATTCGCGGCGCTGCGCGAATTCCTGGCCCATGAACAAGAGCTTCTTGCCAGGATAGCCCCACATGAAGCCGTAATAGGCCCGCAGTGTTGCGAATTTCTGCCAGTCGTCGCCGGCCATCTTGCCCAGCAGCGTGCCTTTGCCGTGCACGACCTCGTCATGCGAGAGCGGCAGCACGAAATTCTCCGAAAAGGCGTAGGTCAGGCCAAAGGTCAGGTCGTTGTGGTGGTGCTTGCGGAAGATCGGCTCCTTGGCGAAATACTCCAGCGTGTCGTGCATGAAGCCCATGTTCCACTTGAAGCCGAAGCCCAGCCCGCCTTCGTGCACCGGCGCCGAGACTTTCGGCCATGAGGTCGATTCCTCGGCGATGGTCATGACGCCCGGATGGTGGCCGTAGACCTCCTTGTTCATCTTCTGCAGGAACGAGACCGCCTCGAGGTTCTCGCGGCCGCCCTTCTCGTTGGGGATCCATTCGCCGGCCTTGCGCGAATAGTCGAGGTAGAGCATCGAGGCGACCGCATCGACGCGCAAACCGTCGACATGGTATTTCTCGGCCCAGAACAATGCGTTGTTGACGAGGAACGACACCACCTCGCGGCGGCCGAAATTGTAGATCGCGGTGTTCCAGTCGGGATGGAAGCCCTTGCGCGGATCGGCATGCTCGTAGAGCGCGGTGCCGTCGAAATGGGCAAGGCCATGCGCGTCGACCGGAAAATGCGCCGGCACCCAGTCGAGGATGACGCCGACGCCGGCGCGATGCGCCCCATCGACAAAACGGGCAAAGCCGTCCGGATCGCCGAAACGGGCCGACGGCGCGTAAAGCCCGGTTGTCTGATAACCCCAGGACGGGTCATAGGGATGTTCGGAGATCGGCATGAACTCGATGTGGGTAAAGCCGGTCTCGACCGCATAGGGGATCAGCCGGTCGGCCAGTTCGTCCCATGACAGGAACGTGCCGTCGTCGCGAAGCTGCCAGGAACCGGCATGGACTTCGTAGATCGAGATGGCTTCGCGGCGGTGATCGGCATTGCGCCAGAAATTGCGGTGCGCCTCATCGCCCCACTCATGCGCCGGCGGCACGGCAACAACCGAAGCCGTGGCCGGACGCAGTTCGGACTTGAACGCAAACGGGTCCGCCTTCAGCGGCAGCCTGACGCCATCGGGTGCGATGATCTCGTATTTGTAGGGCCGCCCGGCACCGATGTCGGGCACGAACAATTCCCAGATGCCAGTGTCGCGGCGATCGCGCATCGTGTGGCGGCGGCCGTCCCAGTCGTTGAAATCGCCGACCACCGAGACGCGTTTTGCATTGGGAGCCCAGACGGCGAAATGCACGCCGGTGGCGCCTTCGTGCTCGATGACATGCGCGCCAAGCTTGTCGAACAGCCGGAGGTGCGAACCCTCGGCGATATAATAATCGTCCAGAGGCCCGAGCACCGGGCCGAATGAATAGGGATCGGTCAGCCACCAGTCGCCGCCGGCGTTCCTAGCGTGATAGCGCAGCGGCTGCCGCTTCTTGATCGACAGCTTGCCTTCGAAGAAGCCGGCATCGTCTCGCCTGGACAATTGACCAGCCTCGATGTCGGTCAGCGTATAGGCCGTTACGGTCTCGGCATGCGGAACGAAACAACGGGCAAACAGGCCCTTGCCGACMTCATGGACACCAAGGACCGCAAACGGATCTCCGTGCGTGCCGGCGACAATCGCCGCAACATCGCCGGCTGGCGCCAGTCCGTCCGGCCCGCTTGTCGTAGCGGTCGCGCGCGGTTTCCTCATCAGGCRGTGTCCCTCCCAGGGCACCAGGTGTTTGTTTCTGGCGATGCGAGTTGGCAGTCAACCCGCATCACCGGGACCACATTGTTCGTGGCCTCATGCAATCAYATCAGRCRGGCACGTTCCAGATTTCTTTCGCRTATTGGCGGATCGTRCGATCGGAMGAGAACCAGCCGACGCGSGCGACATTGCGGATTGCCTTGGCATACCAGTCCGGGCTGTTGCGCCAGACAGCGTCGACATCACGCTGGGCGGCGGCGTAGGCGTCGAAATCGGCGGCAACCATGAACCAGTCGGTGTTGTAGAGGCCGTTCATCAGGTCGCGATAGCGATCGGGATCGTCGGGCGAGAAGACACCCGATGAAACGGCCGCGACCGCCTGCGCCAGTTCGGGGGAGCCCTCGATCACGGCGCGCGGGTTGTAGCCATTGTTGCGCCGCTCGGCGACCTCGGCCGTGGTGAGGCCGAAGATGAAGATGTTGTCGTCGCCGACGCAGTCCTTGATCTCGACATTGGCGCCGTCGAGCGTGCCGATGGTCAGTGCGCCGTTGAGCGCGAACTTCATGTTGCCGGTGCCCGACGCTTCCATGCCGGCGGTCGATATCTGCTCGGACAGGTCAGCGGCCGGCATCAGCACCTCGGCCAGGCTGACGTTGTAGTTCGGCACGAACACCACCTTCAGCAAACCGCGAACGGCCGGGTCGCGGTTGATGACCCTGGCGACGTCGTTGGCAAGTTTGATGATCAGCTTGGCGTTGTGATAGCTGGGCGCCGCCTTGCCGCCGAAGAATTTCACGCGCGGCATCCAGTCGCGCTCGGGATGCGAACGGATCTGGTCGTAAAGCGCGATCGCCTCGAGGATGTTGAGAAGCTGGCGCTTGTATTCGTGGATGCGCTTGACCTGGATGTCGAACAGCGCCGAGGGGTCGACCTTGATGCCGAGCCGGTCGGCGACGAGATTGGCCAGGCGCGCCTTGTTCTGCCGCTTGACGCCCGCGAACTTCTCCCGGAACGCGCTGTCATCGGCAAAGCCGTCGAGCCCCTTGATGGCGTCGATGTCGTCGAGAAAGCGGTCGCCGATCGCCTCGCGGGCGAGCGAGGTCAGCCCGGGGTTGCACTGGATCAGCCAGCGCCGCGGCGTGATGCCGTTGGTCTTGTTGTTGATGCGATCGGGATAGAGCTTGTGCAGGTCGGCGAACACCGTTTCCTTCATCAGCTCGGTGTGCAGCGCCGAGACGCCGTTGATCGAGTGCGAGCCAACAAAAGCCAGATTGCCCATACGCACGCGGCGGTCGCCATTCTCCTGGATCAGCGAGATGCGGCTGATCTGCTCRTCCGAGAACWGGTTGGTGGCGCGCGCTTCCAGAAGCACCTGCGCGTTGATGGCGTAGACGATCTGCATGTGGCGCGGCAAAAGCCGYTCGAACAGCGGCACCGGCCAGCTTTCCAGCGCYTCGGGAAGAAGCGTGTGGTTGGTGTAGCCGAAGGTGCGTTTGGTGACATCCCAGGCAAGGTCGAAGTCCATGCCGTGGACATCCATCAARAGCCGCATCARCTCSGGCACMGCRATSGCCGGRTGGGTGTCGTTSARRTGGATCGCCGCCTTGTCGGGCAGCGACTTCAGGTCACCATATTGGCTGAGATGCCGCTGCACGATGTCCTGCAGCGAAGCCGTGGAGAAGAAGTACTCTTGCCTGAGCCGCAGCTCCTGCCCTGCCTTGTGGGAATCGGCGGGGTAAAGGACGCGCGACAGGGCGTCGGCCTTGTTGCTTTCGGCGAGCGCGCCGATGTGGTCGCCGGCATTGAACTTGTCGAGCAGGATCGGATCGATCGGCATGCCGGACCAGAGCCGCAGCGTGTTGACGCGGTTTGCCCGCCAGCCGACGACAGGCGTGTCGTAGGCAACAGCCAGGACATGCTCGGTCGGCTTCCAGACATGGCGCTCGAGCCGGCCGTCCTTCGACGTGATCGATTCCACCGAGCCGCCGAAGCCGACCTCGAAGGAGCGTTCGCGCCGTTCGAATTCCCAGGGGTTGCCGTGATCGAGCCAGGTCTCGGGCAATTCGACCTGCCAGCCTCCTTGAATCTCCTGGCGGAACATGCCGTTGGCGTAGCGGATGCCGTAGCCATGCGCAGGAATGTCGACCGTTGCCATGCTTTCCATGAAGCAGGCGGCGAGCCGGCCGAGGCCGCCATTGCCGAGCGCGGCATCGGGTTCTAGCGCCGCGATGAGATCGAGGTCGACGCCGAGCGACGACAGCGCCTCGCGCATATTGTCCATCAAGCCGAGATTGGAAAAGGCGTCGCGCATCAGGCGGCCGATGAGGAATTCCAGTGACAGGTAATAGACGCGCTTTTCCTGCTGGTCGTAGGCCTCTTTGGTCGCCTGCATCCAGTGATCGACGATACGGTCGCGCACGACCTTGATCGAAGCGGTGAGCCAGTCGTACTGGGTCGCAACGGTGGTGTCCTTGCCGACCCTGTATTTGAGGGCCATCAAGACTTCCCTTGCGAGGGTCTTCGGATCAGGATTTTCGAGCAGTGGGGGAAGGGTTTCGGATGTCATCGCGCGCGTCATGCTGCCTCTCGTGCGGTTGCAATGATCATACCGGCTTTCACCATTCATCCCAGCCCATGTTACCGCATCGCAACATATATTCAATCGATTTAGATGGGCGCGTGCCGGCTTACCCTGCGGCAATTTGACAAATCAGGCGGCCAATGCGGCTTCCGGAGGTGTCTTCGCACCGGTCATGAAGGCAACGGCATCGGACATCGTATACTGCTTGGGGTCTATGACGCAGAGGCGACGGCCCAGGCGGTGGATGTGGATGCGGTCGGCCACCTCGAAGACATGCGGCATGTTGTGCGAGATCAGCACGATCGGCAGGCCGCGCTTCTTGACGTCGAGGATCAGTTCGAGCACGCGGCGGCTCTCCTTGACGCCGAGGGCAGCCGTCGGCTCGTCCATGATCACCACCCGGCTGCCGAAGGCAGCGGCGCGCGCCACCGCCACGCCCTGGCGCTGGCCGCCCGAGAGCGTCTCCACCGCCTGGCTGATGTTCTGGATGGTCATCAGGCCAAGTTCGGTGAGCTTGTCGCGGGCACGCTTTTCCATCGCCGGGCGGTCGAGCATGCGCAACCACTGGCCGAGGAAGCCTGGTTTGCGGATCTCGCGGCCGAGGAACATGTTGTCGGCGATCGACAGGGCCGGCGACAGCGCCAGATTCTGGTAGACCGTCTCGATGCCGGCTTCGCGGGCTTCCATCGGCGACTTGAAGGCGACGGGTTTGCCTTCGAGCCTGATCTCGCCTTCGTCCGGCGCGGCCGCGCCGGAAATCGCCTTGATGAGCGACGACTTGCCGGCGCCATTGTCGCCGATGACGGCGAGGATTTCGCCGGGATAAAGGTCGAAGTCGGCATTGTCGAGCGCGGTGACGCGGCCATAACGTTTGACCAGCCCGCGCGCGGTGAGGATGGGTTCCTGGGTCATGACTATGCCGAAACCTTTCTGATCCATTGATCGATCGCCACGGCGCCGATGATCAGCACACCGGTTAGCAGCACTTTCCACTGCGGATCGGCGCCCATCATGTTGAGACCCATGGAGACGACGCCGACGATCATCGCACCAAACAGCGTGCCCAGGATCGAGCCGCGCCCGCCGAACAGGGAAATACCGCCAATCACCGTCGCGGTGATGGCCTGCAGATTGTAGTCGGTGACGGCGGCTGACGGCGAGATCGAGCCGTTGCGGCCGATGGAGACCCAGGCAGCGAAAGCGGCGATCAGCCCGGCAAGGGTGTAGACCGTCATCAGCACCTTCTTGGTCTGGATGCCCGAGAGCTTCGCCGCTTCCTGATCGTCACCAACAGCATAGACATGGCGACCCCATGCCGTGTGATTGAGCACGTACCAGAGGATCAGAACGAGCACGACCGTGGCGATGACGCCAAGCGTCAGCACCGCCGTGCCGATCTTGAAGCTCAGGGCGAAGAGATGCAGCAGCGGCGCCTGGGCGTCGACGTCGGTGTCGCGGATCGTCTCATTGGCCGAATAGATGAAGTTCGTGGCCATGACGATGTTCCAGGTGCCAAGCGTCACGATGAAGGGCGGCAGCTTCATGTAGGCGACCAGCAGCCCGTTGAGCAGCCCGCAGGCCGCACCGGCGGCGAGCCCGATCGTCACGGCGAGAATGGCCGGCATACCATAACTGACCGCGCAATTGCCCATGATCACGGCGGAAATAACCATGATCACGCCAATCGACAGGTCGATGCCGGCGGTCAGGATGACCAGCGTCTGCGCGGCACCGAGAATGCCGATGATGGCGATCTGCTGCAGGATCAGCGTCAGCGTGTAGGACGAAAAGAAACGTCCGCCGATGGCGATACCGAAGATGACGATCGACAGGACCAGCACGATCAGCGGCACAGCGGCCGGCGTCGAATGCAGGAAATGCTGGATGCGCTTGACGGCCGATTTGTGCTCGTCAAAAGCGGCGACGCTGGTGTCGCTGCTCGAGAGAACCTTCTCGAATTCCTGAGCTTGAGCCATGTTTCCTCCCCGTGAGCGGTCAGCCAAACGCTGACGCCCGTCCACGCCTTTCCGGTCTATCGCCGGGATTGTTCGCGGTCACGCGACCCATCGTCCACCCGAAGCGGCCGGGGATCAAGTCCCCCCGGCCGTTTCGGTTGTTTTGTTGCCAGTCAGACCGGCATCAGCCCCAGCACTTGGCGAGGCCTTCCTTGGTGTCGATGGACTTCACGCCGGTGGCCGGCTTGTCGGTGACCAGGTTGACGCCGGTGTCGAAGAARTTCTTGCCTTCGGTCGGCTTCGGCTTGGTKCCGTCCTTGGCGAARGCKGCGATMGCCTCGATGCCGAGYGCCGCCATCTGCAGCGGATAYTGCTGCGAGGTCGCRCCGATCACGCCTTCTGTAACCGACTTCACGCCGGGGCAGCCACCGTCGACCGAGACGATCAGCACCTGCTTTTCAAGGCCGACGGCCTTGAGCGCCTGGTAGGCACCGACAGCGGCCGGCTCGTTGATGGTGTGGATGACGGTGATGCCGGAGTCCTTCTGAAGCAGGTTCTCCATCGCCTTGCGGCCGCCTTCCTCGTTGCCGTTGGTGACGTCGTGGCCGACGATGCGCGGATCGGTTTCGTCGCCGATCTTGTTGGGGTCCTTCACGTCGATGCCGTAGCCCATCATGAAGCCCTGGTCGCGCAGCACGTCCACGGTCGGCTGCGAGGGCGTCAGGTCGAGGAAGCCGATCTTGGCGTCCTTGGCCTTATCGCCGAGCGTCGCGGCGGCCCAGGCGCCGATCAGTTTGCCGGCCTCGAGATTGTCGGTGGCGAAGGTCGCATCGGCCGCGTCGATCGGGTCGAGCGGCGTGTCGAGCGCGATCACCAGCAGGCCGGCATCACGCGCCTTCTTCACGGTCGGCACGATGCCCTTGGTGTCGGATGCGGTGATCAGGATACCCTTGGCGCCGTCGGCAATGCAGCTTTCGATGGCCGCCACCTGGCTCTCGCTGTCGCCGTCGATCTTGCCGGCGTAGGTCTTGAGGTCGACGCCGAGTTCCTTGGCCTTTGCGGTCGCGCCTTCCTTCATCTTGACGAAGAAGGGGTTGGTGTCGGTCTTGGTGATCAGGCAGGCGCCGACACCGGCCGCGGATGCGGACGAGGCAAACGCCATCAGGCCCAGGGCCGCCGCCGCAAACACGGTGGACTTCAACAGTTTTGTATTGGTCACGATATTTCCTCCCAGTGGAACCAATTCCGGATGCCGGCCAACCGACATCCACAGCGCATCCAACGAATTTCTCCCAGCGTGGACGCGGCTCCAACAGACACCAGACCGGGACCTCTGTCAATAATTAAATCACTCTTATTTATTATTGACAGCCTTGCTTCGTTCACTCATTCTGGCCCAAAAGCATCGAGARGAAACGACGGGAGGAACAGGGTGGAGACCGSCATTGCGAGGCACGGTTCGCCCGARGCGRMTGAMAGCCWKMTKCAYCGCGGCACCAACCAGAGYGGCATGCGCGACCACAAYGAGCGGTTGGTGCTSTCGCTGGTGCGYCAGCAYGGCAGYCTGGCSAAATCCGACATYGCSCGCATGACCGGGCTTTCGGCSCAGACGGTTTCGGTCATCATGCGCGAACTCGAGGAAGAAGGCCTGCTCGTGCGTCAGGCGCCGCTGCGCGGCAAGATCGGCCAGCCGTCCATCCCGATGGCGCTCAACCCCGAGGGCGCTTTCTTCATCGGCCTCAAGATCGGCCGCCGCAGCGCGGAACTGGTGCTGATCGATTTTCTTGGCCATGTGCGCGCGATGCTGCAGCACTCCTATCGCTATCCGGCACCGCGCGAGACGGTGGAATTCGTCACATCAGGGATGAAGAAGATGCGTGGCGAACTGACACCGGCGCAGGACAAGCGCATCGCCGGCCTCGGCATCGCCATGCCGTTCGAACTGTGGAACTGGGCCGACACCGCTGGCGCGCCGCGCGACGTCATGGACGAATGGCGCCACCGCGACATCAAGGCCGACATTCAGGCGCAATGCGAGTTTCCGGTCTATCTGCAGAACGACGCCACCTCGGCCTGCGGCGCCGAGCTCGTCTTCGGCCAGGCGGGCGGCGCGCGTGACTTCGTCTATTTCTATATCGGCGCCTTCGCCGGCGGCGGCATCGTGCTCAACGGCCGGTTGTTCGGCGGCCCGACCGGCAATGCCGGCGCGCTCGGCTCCATGCCGGTGCCGGGACCGGACGGCAAGCCGACCCAGCTGATCGACGTGGCGTCCATCGCCATGCTGGAAAAAGCGCTCAATGCGCGGGGCGTCGAGGCCTCGCATCTGTGGACATCGCCGGAAGACTGGGGCGACATCGGTTCCGAACTCGACGACTGGATCGCCAGTGCCTCACAGGCGCTTGCCTATGCCATCGTCGCGGCGTCCTCGGTCATCGATTTCGAGGCGGCGGTGATCGACGGCTGGATGCCGAAGGCGGTGCGCCGCCGGCTGGTCGATGCCATCATCGCGGCCATCGCGACAATCGACGGCGAAGGTCTGAAACTTCCCGCCGTTCGCGAGGGAACCGTCGGCATCCATGCCCGAGCGCTCGGCGGCGCCAGCCTGCCGCTGTCCGAACGCTTCCTGATCGGTTCGACGACGATTTCCAGGAGCGCCTGAATGCTGATCGGGATCCCGACGCTGCTCGGTCCGGAACTTCTGGCGACACTGCGCGCCATGGGCCATGGCGACGAGATCGCCCTTGTCGATGGAAACTATCCGGCCGAGGAGCAGGCAAGGCGCCTGATCCGCGCCGACGGTCATCCGCTCATTCCGGTGCTCGACGCGATCCTGAGCATCCTGCCGGTCGACGACGCAGTTCCGGAGGCGCTGTTTCGCGCGTCCGTGAAAGGCGACCCGTCGCTCGCCGATCCAGTTCATCACGAGATCGAGGCGATCTGCGCCAAACACGCGCCGGGCCGCAAGGTGGTTGCACTGGCCGGAGCCGACTTCTATGCACGGGTCAAATCGGCGCATGCCATCGTCGCGACGAGCGAACCCAGGCTTTACGCCAACATCATCATCCGCAAGGGCGTGATCTATCCGCCGGAGACCAGGAAGCCATGATCCTCTGCTGCGGCGAAGCCCTGATCGACATGCTGCCGCGCACCACGACGCAGGGCGAGCCGGCCTTCGCCCCCTATGTCGGCGGCGCGGTGTTCAATTCGGCGATCGCTCTTGGCCGGCTTGGCGCACCGGCCGGTTTCTTTTCCGGCCTGTCGTCGGATCTGTTCGGCGGCCAGTTCAGGGACGCGCTGGGGGCGAGCAAGGTCAGTTCCACCTATGCCCACACCTCGCCAAGGCCAACGACGCTGGCCTTCGTGAAGCTCACCAACGGTCAGGCGACCTACACATTCTACGACGAGAACACAGCCGGACGCCTGTTGACCATCGATGACCTGCCAGCGCTTGGCAACGAGATCGAGGCCATGCTGTTCGGCGCGATCAGTCTGATCTCGGAGCCCGCCGGCAGTGCTTATGAAGAGTTCATGCGGCGCGAGCATGCAAGCCGCGTCATGATGCTCGATCCCAACATCCGGCCGAACTTCATCCCGGACAAGGCCAAGCACCTCAGACGCATCCGCGCCATGATGGCGATGGCCGACATCGTGAAGCTGTCGGACGAAGACCTCCATTGGTTCGGCGAAGCCGGCTCGCATGAGGATGTCATCCGCAACTGGCTCGACCGTGGCCCCAAGCTGATCGTCGTGACCCATGGCAGCGAAGGTGCTGTCGGCTATACCAAGGACCACGCAGTCACCGTGATGCCGGAAAAGGTCGAGGTGGTCGACACGGTCGGCGCCGGCGACACGTTCAATGCCGGCATCCTCGCCTCCCTGCATGAGCAGGGCCTGCTGACGAAGGCGGCCATAGGCGACCTCACGCAAGAGGCCATCCACAAGGCGCTGGCGCTTGGTGCAAAGGCTGCGGCGGTGACCGTGTCACGCGCGGGCGCCAATCCGCCGTGGCGGCATGAAATCGCCTGAACAGCGCTCAACTTAAGTTGAGACAGCCGATCACTTTATGTTTCGCAGGACCGCTCAGTGGGACTATAAAGGCCCGATTGCGCCCGACGAAGCCCGGATTTCCGGCATCTTGCTGATATACGCCGGAAATCAGCGGTAACAGACTGCGATATCTCGGCAATTGGCGGCTCTGGCTTCCCGGCTTTCTCGGCAGGCGCAACTCTGGTACCAGCGGGCCRTTATCTGGCTAAACCGCCTGGTTAGAACCGTTTTTGAGGCCGACATGCAGTTCATTGATCTTGGCGCGCAGCGCGAACGCATCCGCGACCGGCTGAAGGCCGCGATCGACCGTGTCGTCGAAGAAGGGCGCTATATCCTCGGCCCGCAGGTCACCGAATTCGAGAACAAGCTCGCCGCCTATATCGGCACCAAGCATGTCGTGGCCTGCGCCAACGGCACCGATGCGCTGCTGTTGCCGCTGTTTGCCGCCGGCATCGGCCCGGGCGACGCGGTGTTCGTGCCCAGCTTCACTTTCGCCGCCACCGCCGAAGTGGTGGCGCTGGCCAAGGCCGAACCTGTCTTCGTCGATGTCGATCCGGTGACCTACAACATCGACATCGCCAGCCTCGARGCGGCSATCGCCATGATCAAGAAGGAAGGCCGGCTGAAGCCTAAGGCGATCATCCCGGTCGACCTGTTCGGCCTTGCCGCCGACTATGATGCCATCATGGCGATCGCCGACCGCGAAGGGCTGCTGGTGATCGAGGACGCCGCCCAGTCGATGGGCGGGTCGCTTGACGGCAAGATGTGCGGTGCCTTCGGCCATGTCGGCTCGACCAGCTTCTATCCGGCCAAGCCGCTCGGCTGCTACGGCGACGGCGGGGCGATGTTCACCAATGATGACGCGCTGGCCGACAAGCTGCGTTCCTTCGCCTTCCACGGCAAGGGCGAGACGCAATATGACAATGTCCGCGTCGGCATCAATTCACGGCTCGACACGATCCAGGCGGCGATCCTGATCGAAAAGCTTGCCATTCTCGAAGACGAGATGGTGGCGCGCCAGGTGGTGGCAAACCGCTATGCCGAAGGGCTTGGCGATATCGTCACAGCTGCCCGCAACCTAGACGGCAGCCGTTCGGCCTGGGCGCAGTACGCGATCGAGACGCCCAAGCGCGATGGTCTGAAGGCGCATCTGGGCGAAAAGGGCATCCCGTCCGTCATCTACTACGTCAAGCCGCTGCATGCCCAGGTCGCCTATCGCGACTACCTGCGCACGCCGACCGGTCTTGCCGTCTCGGAGGACCTGCCGAAGCGCATCCTGTGCCTGCCGATGCACCCATATCTCAGCGAAGCCGACCAAGACCGGATCATCGAGACGATCCGCAACTATATCGGCTCGAACTCGGCGCAGGCCGCAGCCGAGTAATCGGTAACCGGTCTCAGGCGGGGCTGGCCCCTGCCCTGCCGCTGGCGATGAAATGCGGATTGGCGAAATCCTCGTCATCGGCCTGGTCGCGCTTGCCGTAGGCCAAGGGTTTGCCATCCAGCGTGCGTGTCGTGCCGCCCGCCGCGCGCAGCACCGCGTCGCCCGCCGCGGTGTCCCATTCCATGGTGCGGCCGAAGCGCGGATAGACRTCCGCCTCGGCGCTGGCCAGAAGGCAGAATTTCAAGGACGATCCGACCGAGACGATCTCGGCGGCGCCGAGGTCACGAATATAGGCTTCGGTTTCCGGCGTGTTGTGGGAGCGGCTGGCAACGACGGCCAGCGGCACCGCTGCCGTTCTCACCGAAATCGGTCGGCGGGCGACGATCTGGTAGTCACCATCGATTTCGAGGCTCTCCGCCCTGCCCGGCAAGCCGGAAAAGAAGCGACCTATGCAAGGTGCGAAGACGACGCCGACTTCCGGCACGCCATGGCGGACAAGCGCGATGTTGACGGTGAAGTCGGTGCGGCGGTTGACGAATTCCTTGGTGCCGTCGAGCGGATCGATGAGGAAGAAGGCGTCACCGAGATCAGCCGGCATGATTCCGGCCGCGGCTTCCTCTTCGGCCACGCAGGGAATGTCGGGAAATGCGGCGCGCAGGCCGGCGAGGATGATCTTCTCGCTCTCGCGGTCCGCTTCGGTGACCGGCGAGGAGTCCGATTTGCGGTCGACCGCACAGCCGGCGTGGAACACGCGCATGACTTCGCGTCCGGCGGCCAGGGCCAGCCGCTCGAAGATGTCTAGCATCGACCTGTCAGATACCGCCGCCATTGTCATATTGGTCTTCGGCAATGTCACGCTCGTTCAGCCAGTGTTCAAGGGCATCTACCATCTCTTCGGCCGATTTGCCGAGTGTCTTCAGATGGATTTCCGGGTTTTCCGGCGCCTCGTAAGGTGAATCGACACCGGTGAAGTTCTTGATCTCGCCGTTCAGCGCGCGGGCATAGAGGCCCTTCGGGTCACGCCTGGCGCACTCCTCGAAGGGCGTGTCGACAAACACCTCGATGAATTCGCCATCGGCCATCAACTCGCGCGCCATGCGCCGCTCGGCGCTGAACGGCGAAATGAACGAAACAATGACGATCAACCCGGCATCGGCCATCAGCTTGGCCACTTCGGCCACGCGGCGGATGTTCTCGACGCGGTCGGCATCGGTGAAGCCGAGATCACGGTTGAGACCGTGGCGGACATTGTCGCCATCCAGAATGTAGGTGTGCCGGCCGGTGGCGAACAGCTTCTTCTCAAACAAATTGGCGATGGTCGACTTGCCGGAGCCTGACAGCCCGGTGAACCAGAACACGGCGGGCCGCTGGTTCTTCATGTCGGCGCGCACGCGCTTGCCGACGTCGAGCGATTGCCAGTGGATGTTTTCGGCACGACGCAGCGAGTGCACGATCATGCCGGCGCCGACCGTGGCATTGCTGATGCGATCGATCAGGATGAAGGCGCCGGTGGTGCGGTTCTCGGCGAAGGGATCGAAGGCAATCGGCGCCCGCGTCGAGATRTTGCAGATGCCGACTTCGTTCATTTCAAGCGACTTGGCCGCCTCGTGGGCGAAGTCGTTGACGTTGATGCGGTATTTCAGGTCGGTGACGGTGGCGCTGGTCTGGTCGGTTTCGGTGCGCAGGATGTAGGAACGGCCGGGCAGCAGCGCATGCTCGTCGAACCAGACGATGTTGGCGGCGAACTGATCGGCGACCTGCGGCCTGGCGGCCGGCGAAACCAGCATGTTGCCGCGTGAGACCTCAACCTCGTCGTCAAGAACGAGCGTGATGGCCTGACCGGCGACCGCCTGTTTGAGATCGCCGCCATAGGCGACAATGCGTTTGACATGCGACGACTTGCCGGATTTGGCGACGACGACCTCGTCGCCTTGCGCGATGGCGCCCGACGCGATCGTGCCGGCAAAGCCGCGGAAATCGAGATTGGGGCGATTGACGTATTGAACCGGAAACCGGAACGGCTGCTCGACAGCGGCCTCTTCGACCGAAACGGTCTCGAGGTGCTCGATCAGCGTCGGACCGGAATACCATTGCATCTTGTCAGAACGGCTGCTGACATTGTCGCCATAGCGGGCCGACATCGGGATCGGCACGATGGTCTGGAAGCCGAGATCGCGCGAGAATTGTCCGTAGTCTTCGACGATCCGATCGAAAACCGCCTGGTCGAAATCGACGAGATCGATCTTGTTGACGGCCAGCACGACATGGCGGATGCCGAGCAGCGAGGCGATGATCGAATGGCGCCGGGTCTGGCGCAGCACCCCTTGCCGCGCATCGATCAGCACGATCGCCAGGTCGGCGGTCGAGGCGCCGGTTGCCATGTTGCGCGTATACTGCTCGTGGCCGGGCGTGTCGGCGACGATGAACTTGCGCTTCGGTGTGGCGAAGAAGCGGTAGGCGACGTCGATGGTGATGCCTTGCTCGCGTTCGGCCTCGAGACCGTCGACGAGCAATGCGAAATCGATGTCATCGCCGGTGGTGCCGTGCTTGCGCGAATCGCGTTCGAGCGCGGCAAGCTGGTCCTCGAAGATCTGTTTGGTGTCGGATAGCAAACGCCCGATCAGCGTCGACTTGCCGTCATCGACCGAACCGCAGGTCAGAAAGCGCAGCAGCGACTTCTTCTCCTGCGCCGCCAGATAGTCGCGGACGCCGTCGGTGGGGGCGAGGCTCTTTGCCATGATGTGGCGCATGGTCAGAAATACCCCTCGCGCTTCTTCTTTTCCATCGAGCCTGCCTCATCGCGGTCGATCAGGCGGCCCTGGCGCTCGGAGGTGCGCGCGGTCAGCATCTCGCCGACGATGGCTTCGAGCGTGTCGGCATCGGATTCGATGGCGCCGGTCAGCGGATAGCAGCCCAAAGTGCGGAACCGGACCAGCCGGTTCTCGACTGTCTCGCCGGGGCGCAGTTTCATGCGATCGTCGTCCTTGAGGATCAGCATCCCGTCGCGTTCCACCACCGGCCGTTCCTTGGCGAAATAGAGCGGCACGATCGGGATGTTCTCCTGCAGGATGTACTGCCAGATATCGAGCTCGGTCCAGTTCGACAGCGGGAAGACGCGGATCGATTCGCCCGATGCGATGCGGGTGTTGAAGATCTTCCACATTTCGGGGCGCTGGTTCTTCGGATCCCAGACATGCTGGGCATTGCGGAAGGAGAATATGCGCTCCTTGGCGCGCGACTTCTCCTCGTCGCGACGGGCACCGCCAAAGGCGGCATCGAAACCGTATTTGTCGAGGGCCTGGCGCAGCGCCACGGTCTTCATCACATGGGTGTGGGTGTTCGAGCCATGGTCGAACGGATTGATGTTGTCGCGCACGCCGTCTTCGTTGACATGAACCAAAAGGTCGAAGCCGAGTTTCTGCGCCATCTGATCGCGAAAAGCGATCATTTCGCGGAACTTCCAGGTGGTGTCGACGTGAAGGAACGGGAACGGCGGCTTGGCGGGATAGAACGCCTTCATTGCCAGATGCATCAGCACGGATGAATCCTTGCCGACGGAGTAGAGCATGACCGGCTTGGAGAAGGCGGCCGCCACCTCGCGGAATATGTGGATGGATTCGGCTTCAAGCCGCTGCAGATGCGTAAGCGCTATGGTCATAGACTGTGAGCGTTCTCTCGTGCCTTGCGCCAGAAGACCTTGCGTCAAATCATCGGGCTTTTTGCGCCCGGTTCAAGCATCGCTTCTGGACAAACTTGTTTCGTGCGGGCGTTCTAGCAGATCGTTGCAGAGCAGAACAATGCAAGACGAGCCCGGCAWCGGCCAGTTTGAGAACGAATTTTCCACGCTTTCGCCATAACCCGGAAATTTCTGTTCGCAAGGCCTCCAGCCGGGAAAAGGCAGGAAAAATATTGCTCGGAAGACCATGGCGGTAAATGCTCCTGGAGCCCTTTCCCAATCGACGGCCGCCGGTCGCCGATTTTCGGTGACAACGAGCCGCGGCGCACTATCGAAAAGGCAGCCCAGCCGCTATACAAGCCCCGGAAGCGGGCAAGATGCGTCATCAGGCATGGGCAATTTCGAGGCGAGCACATTCGGTTCGGCTGAACAGGATGTGCCGCACAAAGCCACTCGAGAATAGCGAGCCCGAAACTTGAACCGGCTTTCGTCTGCAAGACAGCAACTCACGCCTTCGCGGATCAATATCTACTTCTCCACCCTTTGCTTCTTTTTTCCACCGGTTCTGGGATCGGTGGTCAGCTTCGTGTTCAATGGCGGCGGTCTGTGGTCCGTTCTGCTGATCGCCTTCAAGAAGAGGCGCTTCAACACCGACCGGGCGATGATGGCGCTGACGRTCGCGATCTATGCCTATTGTGCGGCCAATCTCGTGGCGTCCATCGTCAACAACGCGCTCGTCCAGGATGCGCCACGCCTTATTCCGCTCATAACCTTCCTGTTTTTTCCCGCCTCCTATTCGACCTGGAGCATCTCGCGGAAGACCACGCTGGTTCGCATCATCGTGCTCAGCAGCTTGGCGGCCTGTTTCGCCGCACTGCTGCTGGCCGTTGCGCAGCAATATTGGGTGGGGATGAGGGCCAAGGGCGGGGCGGGCAATGCGATCGTGTTCGCGGAGGTCCTGTGCCTTGCCGTGATGGTCTGTGTGGCTGGCGCCTTGTCGGGCATCGAGAGACACAGGATTGCCCTCCTTTGCGCAGCGCTTGGCGGAACGATCGCCATCATCTATTCCGAGACGCGCATCGTCTGGCTAGCCCTGCTGATTGCCGGCATCGCCGTTCTGTTGATCAACCAGCGCAGGCTGAGAGGCAGGAATGCCGTTCGGCTGCTCTTGTTGCTGGTCGCGGTCGGCGTCGTGGTCGGCGCTGTCGGCTTCCAGACGATATCCGGGCGCATCGACTTTCTGCGCGCCGACTGGAATGCGCTTGGGGCACAAAGCCACTACGACACCTCGTTGGGATTCCGTGTTGCCCTTTGGGAGATAGGCCTCAAGGCGTTCCGTGAGACCCCATTGTTTGGACATGGCGTGGGTGCCACCCAGTTCTTGATAAGACAAGGCTTCCGGGATCAGTTCGGGATGGATGCCGGCTTCAATCATTTTCACAACGGCATCCTGACCGCCCTGGTGCAGGCAGGGCTCCTGGGCGCGTTGACGCTGGCGGCGATCTTTGTCGTGGCCGCCACAAATGCCGCCCGGGTCCTGCGAAACAGCACCGATCCGATCGAGCGTTTTGGCGCCACGATGATTGTCATCGTGGTGATCACCTATCTCACATCCGGGATGACGGGCATCCTGGTTGGTCACGACATTCTGGACTCGGTGCTGATGGTCTTCCTGGTGTCGGGAACGTATCTTGCGTCAGGACGTCAGGCGCAAGACCAGGCGCTTCCATCCACCCAATAGCCGTTCAGGGCAAAGGCCATGAAAGTCCTGGTCACAGGCGCGACAGGCTTCATCGGCCGTCAGGTGGTGCATCAGCTTCGTGATGCGGGCGCGGAGCTTCGTCTCGCGTCACGCTATCCTGAGAGGATTGGTCCGGGACAGGATGCCATGCAGATGCCCGGTTTCGATGCGCCGGCGGCTGCCTTCCTGGCGCTTACCAGGGACGTTACGGATGTCGTGCATTGCGCGGGCCTGAACAATGATGAAGGCAATGCCACCGAAGCCGATTTTCGGGCGGCCAATACGGAATTGAGTGCACGGCTGGCGCAAGCCGCCGCCGAGCAGGCAAGCGGACGCTTCATCCAGCTCTCCTCGATCCGGGCCGTGATCGGTGCGCGCGTCAGTGCTGCGATCGACGCGGACACGATACCCGATCCGCAATGCGCCTATGGGCGCTCGAAGCGCGAAGCAGAGATCATGGTGCTGGACGCCTATGCGTCGCATGGCCGTTCCGACGCCACCGTATTGCGGCTGCCTCCGGTCTACGGAACCGGCATGAAAGGAAACCTGGCGACGCTGATGCGACTGGCCGATACCGGCCTGCCGCTGCCGGCAGGCGCGTTGACAGGAACCCGCTCGCTGCTGTCATCGCAAGCGGCGGCAGGCGCGGTGTGGCATCTGCTGAACCGTCCGGGGCGACTGCGCCCGATCTATGTTGCCAGCGATGTGCCGCCGGTTTCGGTCGCGGCCATTGTCGGCGCTTTTCGCAACGGTTTTGGACGGCCTCCGCGGCTGATGGCTGTGCCAGCCGGGCCATTGCGGGCAGCCGCGGTTCTGCTGGGCAAGCGGACGTCCTGGGACAGCATGACGGCGACACAGATATGCGACCCTTCCCTGCTGGTATCCGAAGGCTGGCTGCCGGAAACCACGACGCTGGAGCGGCTGGCCGAGATAGTGCGGCTCGGAAACACTCAGTCGCCTCCTTTGCGATAGAGCGTTGCAAACAGGATGCGCAGGTCGAGCCAGAACGACGCCGTCCTGAGATAGGCGGCATCCGTTTCGGCCAGAAGCTGCGGGTTCGACATGTCGATGCCCCTGACCTGGGCCATGCCGGTAATGCCCGGAAGTGCCGCCAAGACGCCCAAGCGCCTGCGACTCTCGATCAGTTCCGTCTGTGTCGGCAGGCAAGGGCGTGGCCCGACCAGGCTCATCTCGCCCCGCAGGACGTTCCAGAATTGCGGCAGCTCATCAAGCTTGAACTTCCGCAAGGTCCTTCCGACCGCGGTCACGGCATTCGCCGGCGCTTCGTGCGAGGGCAAGGACGGCGTTCCCTGGACCATCGTCCGCAACTTGTGGCAGCGAAACAACACGCCATCGCGACCGACCCGCGTTTGCGAAAAGATCACCGGACCGGGCGACGATGCCCGCACCGCAAGCGCGCAGAGCAACAGAACAGGCGACGTCACCAACAGCAGCAGGGTTGTCGCGACGAGATCGAAGGCCCGCTTCAGTCCCTTCACGGCCATCCCCTGATCACGAGAGCAATTCCAGGAAAAGTGTGAACCGGTTTTCCCGGGAAAAGCGCGTAGCGTTTTGCCTTGGGAATTGCTCTGACAACGCCTCGGTATCGATATCCAGGCAAGATCTCGTCATTCAACCGTCAGCTGCAACGTATCTAACCTGCCTGCCCGACTGTTCTCGAGCCCGTTTCCTGCCGCGTGTCGGGCGCTGGCGTCGTGTCGGGCCCTGATGTCTCCGGCCGATGCAGTTCCGCCAGCACCGCAAGGGCGGAAGCCTTGTCCTGGTTCTTCATTGCCGCCTGCAGCGCAGCCAGCGCGGCCTGAACCGCCGGCCACGCCACGACATCGGTCCTGAGGCCGAAGATCTTGGCGATGTCGAGCGTGACGATCTCTTCATTGGCGCCCTGCAGCGTCTCATGCAGCTTCTCGCCGGGCCTGATGCCTGTGAAGCGGATCGGGATATCCGCATAGGGCGTCTTGCCGGCCATGCGGATCATGGTTTCCGCGACTTCGAGAATCGGCACGGGTTTGCCCATGTCCAGCATGTAGATGGCATAGTCGTCCTTGCCGTCACGCGACTGTGCGTCGGCGGCCGCCATGATGACCAGGTCGACAGCTTCCGCCACCGTCATGAAATACCGCGTCATGCGTCGATCGGTAATCGTGACCGGGCCGCCGGCTTCGATCTGTGCCTGGAAGATGGTCGCCACCGAACCGTTGGAGCCAAACACGTTGCCGAACCGCACGGCTATGAACTTGGTGCCAGAACGGCGCCCGTCGGGCGCGACTGCGTGGCTTTCATGCAGGGAACTGACGAGCTGCTCGGCCGCTCTCTTGGTGATGCCAAGCACSGAGGTCGGRTCSACSGCCTTGTCGCTSGAGATGAGCAGGAACTGCGGAACGCCACATTTGGCGGCAACCTCAGCGCAGACAAGCGTGCCGAAAACATTGGTCTGAATGGCCGATTCCCAGTTCTCCTCGAGCAGCGGAACGTGCTTGAGCGCCGCGGCATGAAAGATGATGTCCGGTTTGAATTCCGTGACGACACGCGTCATCTGACGCCGGTCCGCGACATCGACAATGCGGACCTTGAGGCGATCGTGGTCCTTCTCGTCGACATACTGGCTCAACTGGAAGATGCCGAACTCGGAATTGTCGGCGACGAGCACCGCCCCTGCCCCCAGCTCCAGTGACCGCTTGACCAGCGTGCGGCCGATAGACCCGGCGCCTCCCGTCACCAGGACGCGCCTGCCGCCGACAAAGGCACCAATGCGTTCGATATCGGACGGCACCGTCGGGCGGCGCAGGATCGTTTCCATCTCGACTTCGTCGAGAACGATCTTTCCCTCCTGCCCCAGTTGCGAAAGCCGCGAGAACTGTACGACGGCTATGCCGCYRTGGCGGGCGACACGMACMAGCTCGGAATATTCCTCGATYTCAYGCTCGRCSCCGYTGCCGAAAATMAGCAGGTCGAYGCTTTTGGTACCGGCGGCGTAGTCCTCCAGAACATCGATCAGGCGCGGCCGCGACGCCACCACGGGAACACCTTGAATCCGTGTGCCCAACGGTGCACCGCGCTCGGTCGCCATGATGCCGGCGATGGAATAGTCGGCCGGCTCCGCCGTGCGCGTGAAGCGGATGATCAGGTCGGCCTCGCCAAGCCGACCGACGAACAGCGCCCGCTTGGCCTGCGTTTTATTGCCCTTCTGGGTGAGGATGCCCCAGCTCGCGCCGTCGCGAAGGAATCGGTAGAACAGCCGAGGCGCCGATATGATGGTGAAGGAAACGAGGAAGAAGACGATGAATTGGCGCTCATTGAGGCCGGCCACGGGCTGGAAGAGGCGAGACATCAGCGAGACGCCGTAAAGCACGACCGTCAGAATCCCACAGCTCTTCAAAATGTTGAAAAAGTCCGGGGTCGAGGCAAAGCGCCAGATCGTCGTGTAGAGGCCACAATATCTGAACAGCAGGTGGCTGATGAGAATGACCCCCGCCCAGGTGACAAAGCCTTCGTAGGAGAATGCATCGAACGAAAGGTCTGACCTGGAGAGGACGAGACTAAGTGCCACCGCGACCAGGACCATGGCCATATCCTGGACCATGATGAAGGCGCGCCGCATCTTCGGCCGACTTCCGGATACGGCTTTTACATAGGAAGTCATTGGCCAGTACTATACTCCGGGCAGAGGACTTGAACATTAC
>NZ_JBFUGJ010000075.1:0-20865 GCF_056402975.1 Mesorhizobium sp. P3_A9
CTCTGGAGATGACATGACGGGCGACGACAGCAGACACCTCCCACTCGAAGAAATACACACAGCCGCCGGTGCGCGTTTCGGCGCCTTTGCCGGCTGGTCGATGCCGCTGACCTATCCGGCCGGTGTCATGAAGGAACATCTTCATACCCGCGAACATGCCGGCCTGTTCGACATCTCGCACATGAAGCTGTTCGAGGTCAGCGGGCCAGGCGCGATTGACTTGCTCAACCGCGCCTGCCCACTGGATGCCGGCACGCTCGAAATCTCGCAGTCGAAGCTGTCCTTCTTCCTCAATGAAGCCGGCGGCATCCTCGACGACCTGATCGTCACCCGCCTCGGCAACGAGCGCTTCATGGTGGTCGCCAATGCCGGCAACGCGGTGGCCGATGAAAAGCATCTGCGCGCGCTGGCCGCTGATTTCGATGTGAAGGTTGAGCCGCTCGACCGCGTCTTCCTGGCCATCCAGGGACCTGAGGCCTGGGCCGTGTTGTCCCGCGCGGGCATCGAGACCGGGTCGCTGCTGTTCATGCACGGTGTCGAGCCSMGGAAAAACTGGTTCRTGAGCCGGTCGGGGTATACCGGCGAGGATGGTTTCGAGATCGGCCTGCCGGTGGCTGATGCACGCGACCTTGTGGCGAAGCTGCTGGAAGATGAGCGCGTGCTGTGGATCGGCCTTGCGGCGCGCGACAGCTTGCGCTTGGAAGCAGGGCTTTGCCTGCATGGCCAGGACATCACGCCGGAGACCGACCCAGCCGCGGCCGCGCTGATGTGGGCAATTCCCAAGGAGATCCGCGCTTCCGGCGCCTTCATCGGCGCCGATGCCTTGCGCACCGCCGTCGAACGCGGCCCGGCGCAAAAGCGCGTCGGGCTGAGGCCGGAAGGCCGTCAGCCGGTGCGCGCAGGCGCTCCTCTGTTCGACGCCGACGGCAACCCCGCCGGCCATGTCACATCCGGCGGCTTCGGCCCCTCGGCCGGACATCCGGTCGCCATGGGTTATGTCGCCGCAGCGCTGGCAAAGCCCGGCACACGGGTCTTCGCTGATGTGCGCGGCACGAAAATCCCCGTCGATATCAGTTCCCTGCCCTTCACCCCTCATCGCTACCGCAAAGGATGAATTCCATGGCAACGACCTATTTCACATCCGATCACGAATGGCTCCGCGTCGAAGGCGGTATCGCCACCGTCGGTATAACCGACTACGCGCAGGAGCAGCTAGGCGACCTCGTCTTCGTGGAACTGCCTGAGACCGGAAAGAAACTCTCCAAAGGCGATACCGCCGTCTTGGTCGAATCGGTCAAGGCGGCCTCCGATGTCTACGCGCCGGTCGATGGCGAGATCACCGAGGCCAACGGCACGCTGTCGTCCGACCCGTCGCTGGTCAACTCGGCGGCGACCGGCGCCGGCTGGCTGTGGAAGATGAAGCTTGCCGATGAAAGCCAGCTTGCCGGCCTCATGGATGAGGCCGCCTACAAAGCCCATATCGGCTGATAACAGGACGTATTGACATGACCGCAGCACCCTACCCTTTCTCGGCCCGCCATATCGGTCCGGGCGTTAACGATGTCAGAGCCATGCTTGCCGTAATTGGCGTTCCCTCAATCGAGACGCTGATCAGCCAGGCGGTGCCGCAGTCGATCCGCCTCGACCTGCCGCTGACMYTGCCCGCGCCGGCCAGCGAGGCCGAAGCGCTGGCCGAATTGTCGGCGACCATGGCTGGCAACACGGTGCTGAAGAGCTTCATCGGCGCCGGCTATCACGGTGTCCATGTACCGCCGGTCATCCAGCGCAATCTGTTCGAGAAYCCSGCCTGGTACACSGCCTATACCCCCTATCAGGCCGAGATCAGCCAGGGCCGGCTGGAAATGCTGTTCAATTTCCAGACCCTGGTCACCGAATTGACCGGCCTGCCGGTGGCCTCGGCCTCGTTGCTCGATGAGGCGACAGCGGTCGCCGAGGCGGTCGGCATTGCGCTGCGCCATCACCGCGACAAGCGGACCAAGGTGGCCCTTGCCGGCGCGCCGCATCCGCAGACGCTGGATGTCGTGCGCACCCGCGCCGAACCGCTCGGCATCGAGATCGACGGCGAGACGATCGACGACAACACGGCTGCCTTGCTTGTTTCCTGGCCCGACACGTTTGGCGTCTATGGCGACCACAAGGCGGCGATCGACAAGGCCCGCGCCACCGGCGCCATCGTCGTCTTCATCGCCGATCCGCTTGGCCTGACGCTGACCGATGCGCCGGCGAAACTCGGCGCCGACATCGCGGTCGGTCCGATGCAGCGCTTCGGCGTGCCGATGGGCTTTGGCGGCCCGCACGCCGCCTATTGCGCTGTGTCAGACAGATTGACGCGCCTGATGCCCGGCCGCCTCGTCGGCCAATCGACCGACAGCAAGGGGCGCCCCGGCTACCGGCTGGCGCTGCAGACGCGCGAACAGCATATCCGCCGCGACAAGGCGACCTCCAACATCTGCACGGCGCAGGCGCTGCTCGCCAACATGGCAACGGCCTATGCCATCTGGCACGGCCCCGCCGGGCTGCAGGCGATTGCCGGGCGTATCCACGCGCTGGCCAACCGCCTGGCAAGCGGCCTGAAGGCGGCAGGCGTTTCGGTGCTGGGCGCCAGCCGCTTCGACACGGTGACGGTGGAGGCGAAGGGCAAGGCCGCCCAGATTGCGGCCGCCGCCGAAAAGACTGGCCGGCTGCTGCGCGTCATCGACGCCGACCATGTCGGCATCAGCTTCGACGAGACCTCGACCGATGCCGATCTCGACGCGATCGCGGCCCTGTTCGGCGCCAAGGCCGGGGTCTCCGCCGACAGCACCGTTCCCGGCAAACCGCGTGGAAAAGAGTTTCTGACCCAGCCGGTCTTCAACGAAAACAAGTCGGAAACCGACATGATGCGCTTGCTGCGCCGGCTGGCCGACAAGGATCTGGCGCTCGACCGCTCGATGATCCCGCTCGGATCCTGCACCATGAAGCTCAACGCGGCGGCCGAAATGATGCCGGTGAGTTGGCCAAGCATTGCCAATCTGCATCCCTTCGCGCCGTCTAGCCATTCGGCCGGCTATCGCGCCATGATCGGCGAGCTCGAAGGCTGGCTGTCGGAAATCACCGGCTTCGACGCCGTCAGCCTGCAGCCCAATGCCGGCAGCCAGGGCGAATATGCCGGCCTGCTCGCCATCCGCGCCTATCACCGCTCGCGCGGCGAAGGCCATCGCACCGTCTGCCTGATCCCCTCTTCCGCGCATGGCACCAATCCGGCAAGTGCTGCGATGGCCGGCATGAGCGTTGTCGTCGTGCGCTGCCTGGAGGACGGCAATATCGACATGGACGATATGCGGGCCAAGGCCAACGAGCATTCCAAAAATCTCGCGGCGCTGATGTTCACCTATCCCTCGACGCACGGCGTCTATGAAGAAGGCGCGCGCCATCTCTGCGCCCTCATTCATGAGCATGGCGGCCAGGTCTATTTCGACGGCGCCAACCTCAACGCGCTGGTAGCACTTGCCCGTCCCGCCGATATCGGCGCCGATGTCTGCCACATGAACCTGCACAAGACCTTCTGCATCCCGCATGGCGGCGGCGGCCCGGGCGTCGGTCCGATCGGCGTCAAAGCGCATCTGAAACCCTATCTGCCGGGGCATGTCACCGAAGGCTCGGTGCATGCCGTGTCGGCCGCACCCTTCGGCAGCGCTTCCATCCTGCCGATCACCTGGATGTATATCCGTATGATGGGTGCTGCTGGCCTGAAGCAGGCGACGGAGACTGCCATCATCTCGGCCAACTACGTGGCGACGCGGCTCGCGCCGCACTTCCCGCTGCTCTACAAAGGCCGGCACGATCGCATCGCGCATGAATGCATCCTCGACACCCGCGTACTCAAGGAGAGCGCCGGCATTAGYGTCGACGACATCGCCAAACGCCTGATCGACTACGGTTTCCACGCGCCGACCATGTCGTTCCCGGTCGCCGGCACGCTGATGGTCGAGCCGACGGAGTCCGAGCCCAAGCGCGAGCTTGATCGCTTCTGCGAGGCGATGATTGCCATCGCCGGTGAAGCGGCGAAAGTCGCCAGGGGCGAGTGGCCGCTGACCGACAATCCGCTGGTCAACGCACCACACACCGCCGCCGAGGTGCTGGCCGGCCAGTGGAACCACCCCTACTCGCGGCTGGAAGCGGCCTATCCCGCCGGCGATGCTGACACGGCGGCCAAATACTGGCCGCCGGTGTCGCGCATCGACAATGTCGCCGGTGACCGCAATCTGGTCTGCTCCTGCCCGCCGCTGTCGGACTATCTCGGAGCGGCGGAGTAGCCCGCTCTATGCCGAGCGCAAGGCCGGCCTGACCGGTTCGGCCTT
Organism: Mesorhizobium sp. P3_A9; assembly: GCF_056402975.1. Classification (NCBI taxonomy): domain Bacteria; kingdom Pseudomonadati; phylum Pseudomonadota; class Alphaproteobacteria; order Hyphomicrobiales; family Phyllobacteriaceae; genus Mesorhizobium; species Mesorhizobium sp. P3_A9. The sequence continues at coordinate 4,362 of NZ_JBFUGJ010000075.1, forward strand.
GCCCATCCTTTTGTGGCTGATGACGCAATTTCGGCCGGCGTGCTTGGCCGCGTAGAGTGCTGCGTCCGCCTCGGCCAGCACCTCGTCGAGGCTGCTGCCGTCGGCGCCGCCAAAGCCGATACCGCCGCTGACCGTGCTGCGCAACGGACCGAGTGGGGTGGCAACGATTTCGGTGCCGAAGGCAACGCCGATCTTGCTGGCGAGATCATGGGCCCGCTCTTCCGTCATCCGCGACATGACGATGGCGAACTCCTCGCCACCCAGGCGAAAGGCGTCGACGCCTGTCCTGGCATATTTCCTGATGACAGCGGCGAAGCGGCACAGAACCTGGTCCCCGACCGGGTGACCGTAGACGTCGTTCGTCCTCTTGAAGTGATCGAGGTCGAACATGACGACAGCCATGAACGGACCGAAGGGCCGCTCGCCATAGTGCGATGTCAACCCGCGACGGTTCATCAGCCCGGTCAATGGATCGGTCATCGTCTCGGCCTTCAGCTCGATCTGCGCCTGCAGATGGTGCAGCGACAGCGTCAAGGCGCCGAGACCGGTCATGCAGGCCACCGCAACGACGGAATTCAAACGTTCGGCCCAGTTGTCGGGCGCCGCACCGAGCGTCCATTGCCCCTTGGCCATCAGAACAACGCCGCAAAGCGCAAACGACACCGCGCAGGTGCCGCTCAGGAACGAAACCACCAGCAGGATCCGGCGATCGTGGCTGCCATTGACCCAGAACATGGCTCCGATCGTCGACAGCAGCACGGTGACCGTCGCGTAGGTGACGACGAAGCCGATACCGTCAAGGCCGACGAAGGTCACCGCCGCGCAGACAGCCATGGCGGCAAATGTCGGCACGATCGCACGCCTGTAGTCCGGCACGCCGAGATACTGCATGGCCGAAATGCAGAGGATCAGGAAGCCCAAGCTGAGCAGCGCCAGCGCGATCTGGCAAAGCAGCGGATCAGGCTCCTTGGTGTAGCGCCAGAACAGGATCACATGCGCGACAAGCACGAGAATGCCGCACGCCACCGTCAGCACGAAACGCGCCCGCGGCGCGGTCAACCAGATCGCAAACATGGTGACGGCCAGACAGGTACCCGACAGCGCGGCCGCGAGCAGGAGCGAACTGAAATCCAGCATATCGGACGGAGGCCTCTCGAGCGTCGGCGGTTACGCCGCATTCTAGGTCAGCGGCAGCCCTCGGACATCGTTTTCAGCCGATCTTTCGACCCAAGCTGAGGTTAGGGTTTACAAAGCGTCGACACCGCCTGTGCCGCAACCAAGACCGGTGCGGGGACGCGGCATCAACCCTTGTTCAGCAGAGCGAGATTGGCGTTGACGACCGTGGGGTCGGCCATGCCGGCCTTCGCCTCGAGCAGCAGCGCCCTGGCCTTCTTCTTGTTGCCGCGCARCAGTTGCGAATAGCCCATATTGTTGAYGATCTGCGGCTTGCGGCCGGCGACCTTCAAGAGCTGGCCGTAGGCGCGGTCGGCAAAGTCGAAGCGGCCGAGTTCGTCATAGGAAGCGGCGAGCCCCATCCAGGCCTCCGCATTGTCGGCCTTCAGCTCGACCGCCTTGCGGAAATGCTKYTCGGCGAGACCGTAATTGGCATCGCGAAACTGCGCCTTGCCTTGCGCCAGATCGGAGGTGTCGACGGTCTTTGCCGTCGGTTGAATGGCTGTGGTCTTGGTCGTGTCGACGCTGTTGTTGTTCGTCGTGCACCCGGTGATCATCAAGACGGCCGCCATCGTGGCCACCGCCGCAAATTGTGTCTGACGCATGCCCTGCCCCGTCGCCCGATTTGTCGGGTCGTTCTTCAGGAAAGACACTACAACACAGCGATTAAGCTTCGGTGCCGAAATGCAGCTAAGATTTGGTTTCTAGAATACCGGCCATTAACCATTGGTCCGCAACGCCTCAAACCCCGGCAGACGCGCTGGTTGACGCGGCTTTAGTCTCAACAGCGGCTGTTCCAGCATCCGGTAGCTCAATGTAGCCAGCAGAATGCAGTGCGCCAGGCCCGCCAGGCAGGTCGTGGTGTAGGTTTCCGGAATATGGACCAACCCCAGCAGGACCTTGCCTTCCTCAAATGACCAGGGGTGGAAAACATAGAGGCCGAAGGAAATCGTTCCAAGATACGCCAATGGCGGCCAGCGCAGCAGGCTGGCGACGTTTTTCGCATACAGCGCCAAATGCAGCAGCGAACCAGCAAAAATGCCCGCTAGGAGAAAGACGTAGACCGGCCCGCCGGGAATCTGGTCATGAGGAAGGACGACCAGTCCGATGCCGCTTGCCAGGAATGCAGCGGCGACCATCGGCAGAGGGAATTTTCTGGTCAGGCCCATGGCGATGAGAATCCCGACGATCGTCGATTCGGGCCTCAGAAGCGGTGTCATATAGATCATCTGAAAGGACAGCCCGCTCAGCACGAATGCCGCTCGCCCAAGCAGGCACAAGGGCAGAATGCAAAGCAGGCCCATGGCAAGGGCGCGCTGGCCGACCTTGAGGTACATGAGAAACAAAAAGGGCAAAAACAGATAGATCTGGAATTCATAGCATAGCGACCAGAGCTGGCCGGTGTATCTGAGCGACCATCCGACCTCCGGAAACCAGTAGATATAGTTGCCGACGAACGAGACCACACCGAGAAGCCATCCGTAGGCGGCAGGATTGTCGGCGCCGTAGATGAGCAGCATCGCAAGCGGGAAAAGCACCATCAACGGATAGATGCGCAACAGCCTTCGCACGAAGAATTGCGAGATGGAAATTGTTCCTGTTCGTACCTGTTCCTGCTCGAACAGCCGAAAGAGCAGGAAGCTGGACAGGGCAAAGAAGACTTCGACCCCAACCCACCCCTGCGTCTGGATCATGACAAGTGTGGTATAATCGGCAGGCGCCTTGAAATGGGAAAAAAACACCATTGCGAACGCCAGACATCTCAAACCATCAAGCTGGTCGGTTCGAAGTTCGCCAATGTTGCTTCTCGAAGGCGACATGTTTCAGGACCTGAGATGGATTCACGAACGAAGCACGCCAACCGGCAAAGTGAAGCGCCAACAGTTGGTAGCTAACACAAGTTCGATAACTAACCTTTACATTGGGCGGAGACTGCCGGGCGGTCACGACGTCTCAAATCTCAGCGCAAGCGGCGCTCTCACGGCGTGTCCAGCACCTTGAGCGCGGCCGGAACCGGATAGYGGCTGCCGTCAAAGCGCAGCCGGTAGGTTCGGCTCACCGACTTGCCGGGATGCGACTGGCACTCGCCATCCTTGTCGGGAGCTGGCTCGTCGGTATCCTTCCGCTCGACCGCGATGATGTCGTGGTAGCCGCGATGGACCGTCGGGCTCATCGCCAGGCTGACTTGGCTCGAATGAAAGGATCCCGCACAATTGGTGTCACCTTCGCCGCCAAAGCCGGCGACGATAAGGCCGTCGAGCACCACGTGCAGCGCATTGCCGGAGACGGCATAGAGCCGCAGGTCGGTTTCTCTGAAGGGATTGGGCTGCGAATGGTTGGCCATATCGATACGCAGGCCGAAGGCGGTGACGCCGGGCGCCAGCCCATCACGGCCGGTATCGAATTCGATGCCGCGGATGGCGATGGCATCGTCGTTCATCAATCCGGGCTGCAGCAGGCGCTGGCGCACCTGCAGGGTCTTTCTGTCGACGACCAGAAGCTCGACATCGCCAAAATGCTCGCCGTCGCTGGACTTGGCGCTGTCGATCAGCGGCACTGCGACCAGCAGCAGATCGTCATGGGCAGGCCAGACCTTGCAGACCATGCCCGGCGTAAGGTCCTGCGGGACCGCCAGCGCAATGCTGGTATGGGGTTCGAGCGTGAACGAGCGGCCGTCGGTGCTTTTCTGAACCTTGGGATAGGCCTGCCGCAACAGCGCGGCAGCATCGCCGCAATCGTCGGCCATGGCCCGGGCGGGCAACAGGCTGGCTGCGGCGAGAGCGGCGGCAAGAAACAGTATTCGCATGGGGCTCTCACGTCGCAGGATCGCGTTCKGGCAGGATGATGGTTGTCGGCCCCTGCTCTGCGTTTGTCGATGATCATTTGTCGATTTCGCAAATCCCTGTGGGCCGCTACCACTTTATCCAGCGATCGCTGCTCCTTTCGCCTCATTGGCCAGGTTGGACCAGTATCCGAAAACCTCATCCAAGCGTTTGAGCGCCTGCTTGCCGCTAGCGATGCCGTAGCAGAAGGTCACAACAATTCTTACAGGGTTTAGGCTTGCCCTCCCGAACCCAACCAGAACCACTTGGCCAAAATCGGCGAATTTCTTGTTCTTAAGTGGCTGATCCCACTTGAGATGCAGGTATTGGCTTTTGAGCGTTTCGCCAAAATACATCCCCGCATCCATCGCAAGGGAAAATGTCCTATTTGTAAGCTCCTCTGCGGGAACGCCAAAATCGAAAGCTGCACTTTCTTTGATCCGGTCGACCTCTTCGGCCGTGCGCGTTCTCGTTTCCACTTGATGGGAGAGCCATTGTCCCAAGGCCTCGAGGGAGGTTCGGCTATGATCTGGCTTCCAAGCCCCGAAATTAGGGTCTGAGTTCACCGCGCCTCGCAGTTCAACCAGCCTGGACGGCATGGATTTAAAAAACCATCGTCGATAGTTCTTCAAGTCATCGGCCGACATATCTCGGAAATTCAGGGTAAAGGGCGGCTGTATGATCGAATAGCTCATAGCGTCTTGCCGAATTGGGGTGACAGTGCACTTCAACGCCTCTCTTGGGCTAGGCGCTATTGCGCCACCACTATGAGCATCCTAATGGTGACCCGTCATTTTGACGATGATCGGGATGACCGCGATCATCAGCACCACCGGCAGGATGCACACCGTCACCGGTATCGACATCTTGGCCGGCAGAGCGTGCGCTTTTTCCTCGGCCAGCGACATGCGCTTGTGGCGCATTTCATCGGAGAAGACGCGCAGTGCGCCCGACAGGCTGGTGCCGAGTTCCTTCGACTGCTGCAAAAGCGTGGCGAAGGAGCGAACCTCGTCCAGGCTGAGGCGGTCGGCGAGCGCCTTCAGCGCATCGTCGAGGCTGCGCCCGGCCCGCAGTTCCAGCGACACCAGCTGCAGGTTCTGGCTGAGCGCAGGATAAGTCTTGGCGAGTTCCTTCGAAACGCGTTCGATGCCTGCCTCCATGCTCATGCCGGCATCCGAGCAGACGATCATCAGATCCATGAAGTCGGGAAAGCCGTTGCGGTATTCGCGCATCTTTTCCCGCACCTTCTGGGTCAGCACCAGACCGGGCAGAAAATAGCCGGCCACGCCCGACAGGATGACGAACGCCCAGCGGCTGGTCATCGTCGCTTCGGCGCTGGCCAGCCACTGGTTGAGGACAAAGGCGCCGATCGCGCCGACGACCAGCGCCGAGAAGCGGATGATGAAGAACGTGCCGACGGCACGCGGCTCCATATAGCCGGCCTGAATCAGCTTCATGCGCAGCCGGGCGACATTTTCCGGATCGCTCCTGGCGTAGAATTCCTGCGCCCGCTTCACCGCCTTCTCGCGCACGACGTTGGCGTTCTTCTTCTGCAGCGGCTCGGATTTCACGACCACCGGACCGTGATCGACCTTGAGCCGGCGCTTCACGTCGTTGCGGTCGCCCTTCGCTGTCACCATCGGCCAGGCGACAGCGATGGAGCCCAGGGCCAACAGCAGGATTGCCACCGGCATCAAGGAGGTCGGTGCAAGCGAGGCGAGGAATTCGATCAAGCCCTGCATGTCAGAACCTGAAATTCGACATTTTGAACATCATCAGATTGCCCAGAATCAGCCAGGTCACCGACCCGCCGATCAGGTACCAGGTTTTCGGCTCGTCCCAGACATCGCGGTAGAAGCCCGGCATCAGCGCCATGATGGCGGCAAACAGCAGCGCCGGGATCGCCGTCAGGATGTAGGCCGACATGCGGCCTTCGGTCGAGATGGCGCGCACCTTGCGGCGCAGCTTGCCGCGCTCGCGGATCGTCAGCGCGAGGCCGTCGAGGATTTCGCGCAGATTGCCGCCCGAACTGGACTGGATCGAGACGGCGGTGATGAACAGCGGCAGATCCTCATGGCCGACCCTGTCGAACAGCGAGTTCAACGCCGAGACCAGATCGGAACCATAGGTCACCTCATCGGCGATGACGCCGAATTCGGTGCCGATCGGATCGGGCATCTCGCGCGACACCATGGCGATTGCCACCGGCACCGGGTGACCGGCCTTGAGGCCGCGCGTGATCAGCTCCAGCGCCTCGGGCAGTTGCATGCCGAAGCGCTTGAGCCGGCGCTTGCGCTTGAAGCGCATCACCATCACCGGCACCAACGGCATCAGCACGGCGAACAGCAGCAGCCCCATCAGCAGCGGCAGGCCATACCAGATGGCGACCAGCGTCATGCCCATCGCCACGCCCGAGGTTATCATCAGGAATTTCGACAACGGCATGATCATGCCCGACTGCGTGCGCAGCGCGCGGAACCGGTCCGGCGAGAACAGCGAGGTGCCTGCGTCGAGCCCGCGCTCCTTGCGCAGCTGGGTCAGCACCTGTTCCTGGCTGATCTTGTTTTCCTGCAGCTTCATGCGCCGGTTGATGGCGGTACGCTTGTCGCTGCGGCCGGCATAGAGGAGATAGCAGGCCTCGGCGATCATGATGCCGGTGAGTGCTGCTCCGGCATAGACGACATAGATTGCGCTCAGCCCATCGAACACCAGGCTTACTCCTGCGGCCGGCCGGGTTCGAAATAGCGTCCGGGAAACTCGATGCCCATGGCGCGCAGATCCTCCAGGAAGCGCGGCCGGATGCCGGTCGCCTCGAAATAGCCGAGAATGCCGCCATCGGCATCCATGCCGGTGCGCACGAAGCGGAAGATCTCCTGCATCTGGATGACGTCGCCTTCCATGCCGGTCACCTCGGCGACGCTTGTCACCTTGCGCTTGCCGTCGGAAAGCCGGGTCAGCTGGACGATGATGTCGATAGCGCTGGCGATCTGGCTGCGGATCGACTGCACCGTCATCGGCATACCGGTCATGCCCAGCATCTGTTCGAGGCGTGAAATGGCGTCGCGCGGCGTGTTGGCGTGGATGGTCGCCATCGACCCTTCATGGCCGGTGTTCATCGCCTGCAGCATGTCGAACGCCTCCTCGCCGCGGCACTCGCCGAGGATGACGCGGTCGGGACGCATGCGCAGCGCGTTCTTGACGAGATCGCGCTGCTTCAGTTCGCCATGGCCCTCGATGTTGGCGGGGCGCGTTTCCATGCGCGCGACATGCGGCTGCTGCAGCTGCAGYTCSGCCGCRTCCTCGATGGTGATCAAGCGYTCGTCYTCGGGAATGAAGGCCGACAGCGCRTTGAGCATCGTCGTCTTGCCGGTGCCGGTGCCGCCSGAGATGATCGTCGTCTTGCGAGCGTGGACTGCCGCCGCCAGCACTTCGGCCATGTTCTGGGTGATGGCGCCGAATTCGACCAGTTTGTGCAGGCCAAGCTTGTTCTTGGAGAATTTGCGGATCGACACCAGGGGTCCGTCGACGGCGACCGGCCGGATGGCCGCATTGAAGCGCGAGCCGTCCAGCATGCGCGCATCGACCATCGGCTGCGATTCGTCGACCCGGCGACCGACCGCGGCGACGATCTTGTTGACGATTCTGAGCAGATGCGCCTCATCCTTGAACGGGATATGGACCTTCTGCAGCTTGCCCTTCTTTTCGATGAAGCAGTTCTGGTGGCCGTTGATCAGGATGTCGTTGATGTCGGGATCCTTGAGCAACGGCTCGAGCGGACCGAGACCGACCATCTCGTCGACGATGTCGTCGACCAGCGCCTCGAGTTCGACGGTGTTGATCGCCATCCGCTCCTGGCGGGTTTTTTCCGAAACGAAATCATGGACTTGCCGGCGCATCTCCTCCTTCGGCAAACGCTCCAGCGCGACGAGATTGATTTCCTCGAGCAGCATCCGGTGAATGCGCACGCGCGCATCGAGCACCTTGTTGGCGCTCTTTGCCGGGGCGATGTCCGGCTTTGCCGCCAACGCCTTGCGGTTGGTCGGGATGACGACCGCATGATGCGCCACCGGGGTCGAGTCCGCGGGACGGAGCGGGCGCGCGTCGCGGTTCTGCAGGGTGGAAAAACGACTGGTCATCCGGCCTTCCTCTTCAGTAGACCCTTGCCGAAGCTGAACAGCGACTTCGACTTGACCCCGGTCGCGACCGCYTCTTCYGGMAGGATGATYTTCTTSARATCGTTGAYGACATTGGCGTTCGGGTCGATCTCGTGCAGCGGTACGCCGCGATCGACCGCCTCGCGCACCAGCCGGTAATTGTTGGCGATGCCGCCGACGAAATGTTCGCCGAGAATCTCCTGGACGTCCGCCTGCTTGATGCCGTTGTCGAACATCTTCTGCTCGAAACGGTTGACGATGACATTCGGCTTCACTTCCTTGCCGGCGGTCTCATAGACCGCCTGGATCAGCCTTTGCGTGTGGCGCAGGCACGGCACCGTCATCTCGGCAACGATATAGAGCTTGTTGGAGCCAAGCAGCACGGTCTCCGTCCAGGGAAACCAGGTGCGCGGCATGTCGATGACGACATTGTCGAAATAGGCCGAAACGAGGTCCAGCATGCGCACCACGACATCGGTCTTGAACGAACGCATCTCCGAGGGATGCGTCGGCGCTGCCAGCACGCAAAGGCCGCTGGCATGCTTGGACAGCATCACGTCGAGCAATTGCCGGTCGAGGCGTTCGGGCTGGTTCTCGATCTCGGTGATGTCGAAACGTGGCTCGAGGTCGAGATATTCGGCGCAGGCGCCCTGCTGGAAATTGAGGTCGACCACGCAGGTCGAGGCGCCGCGCGTCACCGAGTGGTGCAACTGGAAGGCGGTCTGCAGTGCCAGTGTCGTGGTGCCGACGCCGCCGGCCGCCGGCATGAAGGTGTAGATCTGCGACTCGGTGTTTTCCTCACGCCCCGGCCCTTGCAGSGCGCGSAYGACSGAGCGCACCAGATCGGCSGTGGTGATCGGCTTGACCAGRAAGTCCGCGACCTTGAGCTGCACCAGGATGCGCACSGCKGCGGCGTTGAATTCCTGGGTGACGACGACRACCGGCGTCTTGCCCTCCAGCCGGCGCATGATGCGCTGCAGCGACTCGAYCTCYTCSAGCYTYGCKGCRTCCATGTCGACGATGAKGGCRCCGAAATCGSTCTCCTGGATCTCGCCACGCAACTCCGTGACACTCTTCTCCACCGCCGAGAGCTGGATGATCTCGGAGGCGGCGAATGCGGTCCGCGTGTCCTGCACGAAGGTCCTGTCCGTCGATACGAGCAGGATCTTCTTGGTCTTGATGCCGTTAGCCATTTTTGTCAGCCTGTGGGCTTGATCGCCCTTTGGGGTCAGTTGCCCGTGGTCGCCTGAGATGTCTTCGAAGCGGCGGCCTGATCGGGCGTGACCGGTCCGGCGTCGCCGCGCTTGGCAGGCACGAGAAGCCTGGTGTTCTGGACGCCGTATTTCCACGGATCGACCATCTGCATGACGGTGTTGGCGGCCTGCGCGTTGCCGGGGCCGGTCGTCACCCCTTCGCTGCGTGTGTAATCGTCGCTGGTACAGCCGCCGGCCAGACCGGCAAGAAGCAAGGCGATGCTCGATTTCAGGACCAGTCGCATGGCTTCAGTCCTTCGGCAGGTCGAGGAAGTGCCCGACCGTGGTGGCGGGAGCGGTCCGTGCGGCGCTGCCATCGGCCATCGCCAGCGCGCGACCGGTGTCCGACGTCTTCACTTCCTCGGTGTTGTTGAGRAARTAGTCGRCATTGCTGGCCGGCTGCGAACCATCGGTCGGCTCGGCCATTTTCTTCGACGGATCGACCGGCTTGACCAGATAGGGCGTGACGAGGATGACCAGATCGGTCTCGCGCCGCTGGTAGGATTTCGACGAGAACAGTGATCCAAGGACCGGCATCTTGCCGAGGCCGGGAATGCGCGAGGTAGTGATGTCGTTTTGCGACTGCAGCAGCCCTGCGATCATGAAGCTTTGGCCGTTCTTCAGGTCGACCGACGTCTTGGCGCGGCGGACAGTGAAGCCCGGCACCGAAATGTTGCCGATGTTGTAGGACGCCGACGCATCGATCGAGGAGACTTCCGGCGCGATGTCGAGGCTGACCAGCCCGTCCTTGAGCACAGTCGGCGTGAAGTCCAGGCTGACGCCGTATTTCTTGTAGGTGACGGAGATCTTGCCATTGTCCTCCGAAACCGGGATCGGAAATTCGCCGCCGGCGAGGAAGCTCGCGGTCTGTCCGGAGCGCGCGATCAGGTTGGGCTCGGCCAGCATACGGGCTAGGCCGCGCTCCTCCAGCGCTTTGACGGCGATATCGACGGACACGCCGTTCGACAGCAGGCTGCCGATGATCTCGCCTGTACCTGCCGTCGGCACCGACGCGCCATCGGGGTTCAGCACGACACTGCGCCCGCCGAGGCCATAGGCGAAATTGGCGCTGTATTTTGCACCGAGATCCTGCCCTGCCTGCCGGTTGATCTCGACAAAGCGGACATTGAGCTGGACCTGCTGCGACGACGAGATGTTGACCGAGTTGATCACCTCCTCGTTGCCGGAAAAGCGGGTGGCGATCTTGTTTGCCTTTTCGGCGGCGACCGCGTCATCGGCCTCGCCCGACAGCACGACACGGCCGTTGGCGGAGCCGACCTTGATCTTGGCATCCGGCACGCTGGCGCGGATGGTGCTGGCCAGTTGGTCGGTGTCGAGCGTCACCTCGATATCCACCGTGCCGACAAGCTGCTTTTTCTCGTCGAACAGCGCAATGCCGGTGGTGCCGAGATTGTTGCCGAGCACATAGAAGGATTTGTCGGTCAGTGGATTGACGTTGGCGATCTCCGGATCGCCGATGACGATCTGGTAGAAGGCGGCACTCGTTATGATCGTCTTGGGCTTGCCCTTGGCGACCTTGATCGACGCATTCTTGGTCGACGAGACATAGACGATGTCATTGTCCGCCTTGGCCGCCCCGGGCAGAGCAAGCATGCCGCTCGCAGCCACCGCAACCGCCATTGCCAGCGTGCGCACGAAGCGCGACCGGCCCGTCATTCGATATAGGGTACGCATCAACATTGCCCTGTCCCGTCCGGTCCCCACCGGCCTTTACTTCTGGTTCTGGTCCCGCGCAGGAACCTGATATTCCTCGGCCTTCGTTCCGCGCGTCACGATGATCGTCTTGAATTTCGGCTTCTCCGGCTCCTTGGTCATCGCATCGAACAGCGAACCGGCCGCGGCCTGAGCCTTGGCCGCCACCGATCCGCCGAAGGAAGAGATGGTGGTGACGCCGTCCTTGCCGTCGCCGCCTTCGCTGGCGGAGCGCAGCGACAGCGACAGCGTGCCGACGGTGCGGGCAAGCGCCACTTTCTGCGCGCCCTCGGTCGTCACCTCGATGGTCACGGAATTGGTCACCTGCGGCGTCGTCTGGCGCACGTCGGCGCCCTGGCCGACACTCAGTACCTTGGCGTCGGCGACGACAATCTCGGAGGTGATGGTCGAACCGGCCGCCCCTTGTGCGTTCTTGGCGACTTCCTGGATTTCGCCGGCATCGCGCGTCAGCACGACATCGACGCGGTCGCCCGGTGTCACGAAGCCGCCGACACCGGCGATCTCGTCGGTGCGGATGGTGACCGCCCGCATTCCGGGCGTCATCATGTTGGAGAGCGTTGCGCGGCCGTTCGGACCCGACAGCTTGGTCAGCAGCACCGGTTCGTTGACCTCGATCGGCGACAGCACCACGCGGCTGCCTTCGCCAAGCAACCCATCGATGGTGGGAAATGCCCCTTGTGGCAGCGAATCCTGCGGCCACGGGATTTCGCTGAGCTTGGCGCGGTCGAGTTCCATGCCGTAGCGCAACGGCGCGTTCGCCACCACGATGGTCTTGAACTCGATCCTGGGCGGTGCCGGAGCGGCGATCGACGCCGTCTTCTCCTCGGCATCCGGCTTGGCCTGGCTCTTGACCCAGAAATCCGCGGCAAAGATCGAGATCGCGCCGAAAACGGCGGCGATGCCGATCATCGTTATGGCCTTGCCCCTCACGCCGAAACCCCTGATGCCCGCAGTTTCTTATTATGTTGGGCTCACGCTAGGCCGCATTGTTAAAGAATCAGGAATCTTGTGCGGCTGCATTCGACCTATTTCCGCCCGCTTGGTTATCGAATGGTTTTAGGATAAGACGGGTCAAATCCCCGAACGTAACAGGAACCTCCGTCGCTTGGCGCCGCAAAGCGTGGCAGTATCGACGGGTGATTCGCAGCATCGGACCCGATGGCAGGCATGGACGACAACAACGATCTCTTCGGCAACATGGACAAGCAGCCACAGCCGGTTCGCACACCCGCGCGCCCGGCTGACCCGCTGGTGCAGGCCGCCAAACGTCCGGCCGCGACCAAGGATGGCAGCGAGGGCTATAGCGCCGCCGACATCGAGGTGCTCGAAGGCCTGGAGCCGGTGCGCCGCCGGCCGGGCATGTATATCGGCGGCACCGACGACAAGGCGATGCACCATCTGTTCGCCGAGGTCATCGACAATTCRATGGACGAGGCGGTCGCCGGCCAYGCSACCTTCATCGAYGTCGAGCTGWCSGCCGAYGGCTATCTGGCCGTCACCGACAATGGCCGCGGCATTCCKGTCGAYCCGCAYCCGAAATTCAAGAAGCCGGCGCTCGAAGTCATCATGACGACGCTGCATTCGGGCGGCAAGTTCGACTCSAAGGTCTACGAGACMTCSGGCGGYTTGCAYGGCGTCGGCGTSTCSGTGGTCAACGCGCTGTCGGACCATCTCGAGGTCGAGGTCGCACGCGGCCGTCAGCTCTATCGCCAGCGCTTTTCGCGCGGCGTCCCGGTGACCGGCCTKGAGCASCTMGGCGAGGTCCAYAACCGGCGCGGMACRAAAATCCGCTTCCATCCCGACGAGCAGATTTTCGGCAAGGGCGCGGCSTTCGARCCGGCGCGGCTCTACCGCATGACGCGCTCGAAAGCCTATCTGTTCGGCGGCGTCGAGATCCGCTGGACCTGCGATCCCTCGCTGATCAAGGAAAAGGACCAGACGCCGGCAAAGGCGGAGTTCCATTTTCCCGGCGGCCTCAAGGATTATCTCAAGGCATCGCTCGGCGACGACTTCCAGGTGACGCGCGAAATCTTCGCGGGAAAAAGCGAAAAACAAGGCGGCCATGGCTCCCTCGAATGGGCGGTGACCTGGTTCGGCGGCGACGGCTTCATCAATTCCTACTGCAACACCATCCCGACCGGCGAAGGCGGCACCCACGAGGCCGGCTTCCGCAACGTGCTGACGCGTGGCTTGCGCGCCTATGCCGATCTCGTCGGCAACAAGCGCGCCTCGATCGTCACCWCSGAAGACGTSATGATCTCGGCGGCCGGCATGCTGTCGGTGTTCATCCGCGAACCGGAATTCGTCGGCCAGACCAAGGACAGGCTGGCGACGATCGAGGCCATTCGCATTGTCGAGACCGCGATCCGCGATCCGTTCGACCATTGGCTGGCCGACAATCCGCAGGAAGCCTCGAAGCTGCTTGAATGGGTGATTGCGCGCGCCGACGAGCGGGTGCGCCGGCGCCAGGAAAAGGAAGTGTCGCGCAAGAGCGCGGTGCGCAAATTGCGCCTGCCGGGCAAGCTCGCCGATTGCACGCAGAATGCGGCGGCCGGCGCCGAACTCTTCATCGTCGAAGGCGACTCGGCCGGCGGCTCGGCCAAGCAGGCGCGCGACCGCGCCAGCCAGGCCGTGTTGCCGCTGCGTGGAAAAATCCTCAACGTCGCCAGTGCCGGCAATGACAAGCTGGCCGCCAACCAGCAGATATCGGACCTGATCCAGGCGCTCGGCTGCGGCACGCGCTCGAAGTACCGCGACGAAGATCTGCGCTACGACCGTGTGATCATCATGACCGACGCCGACGTCGACGGTGCTCATATCGCTTCGCTGCTGATCACCTTCTTCTACCAGGAAATGCCGGGGCTGGTGCGTGGCGGCCATCTCTATCTGGCGGTGCCGCCGCTTTACTCGATCCGGCAAGGTGGCAAGGTCGCCTACGCCCGCGACGACGCACATAAGGACGAGCTTCTGCGCACCGAATTCACCGGGCGCGGCAAGGTCGAACTTGGCCGCTTCAAGGGCCTGGGCGAAATGATGGCAGCCCAGCTCAAAGAGACCACCATGGATCCGAGGAAGCGCACGCTGCTCAGGGTTGACGTGAACGAAATCGATTCAACCACCAAGGACAGGGTCGATGAGTTGATGGGTACCAAGCCGGAAGCCCGCTTCCGCTTCATCCAGGAACGCGCCGAATTCGCTGCGACGGAAGTGCTGGATATCTAGCCACCCGCCGGTCCATAACAGGCTCAACTTGCGGAGATAAGCAATGTGACCTGGGTGCGGCTGAAAACCTATTTCGAGACGAGTTTGGCCGGGCTGACACAGCCGACGCGCTCGGACTGGATTTTCGCCCTGCGCACCGTTTCAGCCGGCCTGATCGCGCTGCTGGCCGCCTATGCGCTGAAGCTCGATCACCCGCAATGGGCGATGATGACGGTGTTCATCGTTGCCCAGCCCGTCGCCGGCATGGTGCTGGCGAAGGGCTTCTACCGCTTGCTCGGCACGTTGGCCGGCGGCGTCGCAGCGATCGGCATCACCACGGTGTTCGGCACCAACCCATGGGTGCTGGTGACCGTGCTTGCCGTCTGGATCGGCATTTGCACCTTCGTCTCGTCACTGCTGCGCAATCCCGAAGCCTATGGTGCTGCCCTTGCCGGCTACACAGCGATGATCATCGGCCTGCCGGCCTTCGGACAACCACACCTCGTCGTCGACCTCGCCGTCGCGCGCTGTGCGGAGATCGTGCTCGGCATTGTCTGCGCCGGCCTGACCAGCCGGCTGATCCTGCCAAAACTGGCCAGCGACGCCATCATCTCGCGGCTGAAACGCTGCATTCTCGATCTCGCCACCTACGCCGCAGGCGCCTTCTCGGGAGGTGATACAGCGACACTTTCCGCACTGCATCGCAAACTCGTCGCGGACACCCAGACACTGGGCGAAATGCGCGCTTATGCCAGGCTGGAAGCGCCAAGCTTCGCGCCACGTGCCCACCCGGTGCGGCGCACCATCGGACAATTGCTCTCCGCCTTGTCGGCGGCACGCGCGCTGCATTCGCACGCCGCTCCGAAAAATGCCGCACTTGTCCCGGTGCGTTCGGAATTGCAGGCCCTTGTCAGCGAATTGGCGGCAAAGCCCGGCGCACTCGACGATACGGCGCCTTGGGTAGAACAACTCGACGCGATCTCGGCCAAGGCCCGGCAAATTCCCGATGCCTCGGTCGACCAGGGCGACGACAGGGTCGGCACCATCACCCGTCTCACCATCGCCGCCGATTTCGCCGAGGCCTTCAAGCAGGTGTTGCGTGGTCTCGACGCCTTGCGCGCTCCGGTCACGCGCCCGGTCCGCGGCAGCAGGCAGCCTGCTCTGGTGGTTCATCGCGACTACCCCGGCGCATCGCGAAATGCCGTGCGCGCCGCCCTTGCCACCTTGCTGGTCGCGGCCTTCTGGCTGACGACGAAATGGTCCGAGGCGGCGGGCACGGTCATTCTCGTTGCCGTCGTATCCAGCCTTTTCGCCGCCCGCCCCGATCCGGTGCAGGTTTCCTGGGGCTTCTTCAAGGGAACGCTGCTGGCTTTGCCCTTTGCCTTTCTGGTCGGCCAGATCGCGATGCCTGCCCTGCCCGGCTTCGGCTGGTTCGTCTTGTTTGTCGTGCCGATCCTGGTGCCAACGGCGCTGGGCATGGCCAATCCGCGTTATGTCGGCGTGGCCACGGCCTTTGCCATCAACTTCCTCGCTTTCCTCAGTCCGCATCAGGCGATGACCTACGATCCTGGCCCGTTCTTCGCCGGCTCGGCGTCGGTGCTGGTTGGTATTCTGCTGGCGATCGGCGTCTTCATTGTCGTGTTACCCGCCGATCCGTGGCTCGCGGCAAACCGGATCGTGCGGGCCATGCGCGAGGATCTGGCACGGCTTTGCCTGCATGAGCGCGTGCCGAGGCGTTCGGCTTTCGAGAGCCTCGCCTATGACCGCRTCAACCAGYTGATGCCGCTGGTGCAGAACTCCGGCAGGAAGGGCGATGCGGTCCTGGGCGGCGGCGTCGCCGCCGTCACGGTCGGCCTGGAGATCCTGCGGCTGCGCAGCGCAAGTCAAGGCCATGTCGTCCCGTCCGAAACCGCGCTTTCGATTGCCACCTTTCTGAGGGGTCTGGCGCGCGAGCTGCTCTTTCGAGCCCCTGGCGATCCGCAGACAGCGACCGTCGCCGTTGCCCGCCAATATGCGGCGACCATCGCTCAGCGAAACGCCTCCGGCGACGTGCTGCAGATCGCGGCGTCATTGCGCATAATCGCCGCCGCGATCGAGGATTTTCCGGATTTTTTCGCAAAGGACCGAGGCTAGGCAGCCGCGATCACCAGCGCGTGCCCACGTGCGT
>NZ_JBFUGJ010000076.1:0-20752 GCF_056402975.1 Mesorhizobium sp. P3_A9
GCGCGAACCAGCTTGATGTCGGCGCCTGCCGCCCATGCGCCGACATCTTCCCGTCTCAAGGCCGCCGCCATCATGTCGGGAAACAGATCCGGCGTGCAGGCGAAGACCGGAATGCCGAGCGCTGCCACCGAACCGGCCATCTTCGGGTCATAGCCCGGCCTGCCCTGGTCGGTCAGCGCCAACAGCACCACCACATTGACGCCGGAGCGAACCAATGCTGCCAGCCGCTGCAGCAATTCCTGGCCATTGCCGCCTTCATAGAGGTCGGTGATCAGCACCATATGCGACTTGGTCGGCCGTTCGATGCGATCGGCGCAATAGGCGACGGCCTGGTTGATGTCGGTGCCGCCGCCGAGCTGTACGCCGAACAGCACTTCGACCGGATCGCTGAGTTCCTCGGTCAAGTCGACGATCGCCGTATCGAAGCAGACGAGCTTAGTGCGCACCACCGGCAAGGAGGCCATCACCGCGGCGAAGATCGAGGCGTAGATCACCGAACTTGCCATCGAACCCGACTGGTCGACGCACAGCACGACCTCATCCAGATCGACCAGCCTGCGCTGCTTGCGCATGAAGCCGACAAGCTTCTCCGGAACGATGGTTTTGTGCTCGGGCTGGTAATGGCGAAGGTTGGCCGAGATGGTGCGCGGCCAGTCGATGTCGCGCTGGCGTGGGCGGTTGGTCCGCTGCGACCGGTCGAGCGCGCCACGGATCGCCTCGGCTGTCTTCTGCTCCAGCCGCTGCATCAGCTTGGCGACGATTTCGGCGATGATGGTGCGCGCAATATCCTTGGTCTTGGCCGGCATGACCGAGCGCAGCGAGATCAGGTCGGCGACGAGATTGACGTCGGCCTCGATCGCCTTGAGGAATTCCGGCTCCATCAGCATCTGCTTCAAATTGAGCCGCTCGAAGGCATCCTTCTGGACGATCTGCACGACCTGCGCGGGAAAGAACGACCTGATATCGCCCATCCACTGCGCCACCTTCGGCGCCGAGCGACCAAGCCCGCCGCGCCGCTTGCGCGGATAGGCAGCCGCATCGCCGGCGCCATCGCCGTAAAGCGCATCGAGCGCTGCCGACAGCCGCTTGTCATTGTCGGACAGCGCTGAAGACGTCTCGTCATCGGCGCCGATCGCCAGGCGCCAGCGGCGCTCCCGTCCGTCGCCGGCCGGCTCGGTTTCGCTGATATCGGCCTCGTCATCCATTGCCGTTCCCGCTCATCAGCAGAGGTCCAAGCCGTTCCAGATGCCGGCGCCAGGCCTCGTCGCCGTTGGGTGTTGGCGTCAGCCCGGCCGGCAGGCGCCTGGCGCGGCCAAGCACCGCTTCGATCAACCGCCGCCGCTCCATCGAGTCCAGATGCGAAAAGACCCGGCGCAGCAACGGCAGATGCGCGATGAAGGCGTCTTCGTCGAGCGATTTGAGCCAGGCATCGACGGCTCCACGCAGGCCCTCGTCATAGATCAGCCGTTGACCGGCTGTGCTGAAGAAGCCCTCGAAAAATCCGGCGGCCTCGGCGACCGGCGTGCCCGGCGACAGGCGCCGCGCAATCAGGCCCGCCGCGGCTTCGGCGGACAGATGGCCGGCCTCGTAATGCAGATGCGCGGCGCAGCCGGCCACCAGCGCCGTCGACCGCGATCCATCGAGCACGGCCGCCAGTCCATTGCGCCAGGCGTCCAGAACGTCCTGTTCGGGCTCGACCAGCTTGATCGCCTTGTCGGCCTTGCGCATGGCGCCGACCAGCGCCGTTGAAGCCTGGGCATCGAGGTCGCGCGCGGCGTAAGGGAGCGCGATGCCGCCTTCGACGATCAGCCGCTCCAGCAGGCCGGACAGGCGTGTGGTTTCCGTCTTGCGGGCTTCGCCATAGCGGATGATGTCGGCGAGCGGCGGCACCGATGCCAGGATTTCCAGGCACTCGCTGCTGTGCGCCGCGCGTTCCTCCAGGGTCGTCAGACCCGCGGTCGAGGCCTCCGACAAATTGGCCGTGATGGCGCCCTGAACCAGGGCCGCCAACGCATCGAGAGAGGTCGCCGCGCCGATCATCTGGATCAGCCGGCCATTGGCCGCCTTTTCGATAGTCGGCCCGTGGACCAGGTTCTCGACCAGGCGAACGGCATATTCCGGCTCCCACGCCAGCGTCCAGCGCTCGCGAAACGTGCCGCGGCTGCGGCCGCTGTCGGTCAGTCTGCCCCAATGCACGCCAAGCACGTTCAGCCGGTGCAGCAAGGTCGACCGGAACAGCCCGCTTTCGCTGCGCAGGTCGACCGACAATTCGCGCTCCAGCGCCTCGGGCTTCAGCCGCGCCACCTTCTGGTTGCGTTGCAGATCTTCGATCAGCGGCGCCAGCGGAGTGTCGGGCGGAATTTCACCGACATCGGCGCCGAGCAGCAGTTCGGCTTCGACGAGTGCCCACAATATGGCTTCGCCGTTGAACAGAGCGGCGATCGCGGCATCGCGCAATTCCTCGAAACCGGGCTTCGGCCGCTCGCGGATCACGGCCAGCGTGCGGGCCAGCCGTTCGGCTTCGATCAGCGAGGCGGTCGAGACCATGTGCCCCTTCGCCCGCAGTACCGATGCGATACGCGCGAGCCACAGGACCGAGGCGTCGCCTTGCCCACGCGTCTGCCACAGATGCTTGCACCAGCCGGGCGCGACGACACCGGCGCCATAGCCAAAGCCGAGCGCCAGGCGCGGCCCGGTCCATGGCGCCCAGGTCATCGTACTCTTGCGCCGGGCAAGCCCCTTGAGCACCGCCTGATCCTCCTTTTGCGGTCGTGCCGCCTGCAGCGCCGGCACATGGAAGGCGCCGCAGACGACAGCAACCGGCCCGTCGAATTCCTTGCGCGCGGCGGCGATCTCCAGCCGCATATGCGCTTCGCGTTTTGCCTCGAATTCGGCAAGCGGGCCTTCGCCCTCGCGCAGCGTCGTCATCGCGTCGGCTATCGCCGCGAAAATGGGGCCGGGTTGCGGGTTCTGCTCGATGATGTCGGCCCACCAGCTCTCGCCATCCTCATAGCCGGCGGCCTGCGCCAGCGTTCCGATCGGGTCGCGCAGATGCGGCGCCATCTCGGTCTCAACCTTGGCTTCCGCTCCGTCGGCATCGGCTCTTTCCGTGGCCTCAACCGGTGCGACCCGGGCCGAAGACGGCAAGTCGATGAAGCGCACTGTCGCGTTGTTGGCGACGGCCCACAGCGTCGCCTGGTACTCCGGCGAGAACTCGGCAAACGGCCAGAAGCTCGTCGAGGCCGGATCGTCTTCGGGATAGCACAGCAGCGCCACCGGCGGCTGCATTTCGGGGCGGGCGAGCAAGGGCAGCAGCGCCGAGGCATCGGCCGGCCCTTCGATCAGTACGGCGACCGGTTTCAACTCCTGCAACGCCTGCACCAGGCTGGCGGCGGAGCCAGGTCCGTGATGGCGTATGCCGAAATAGGAAACGTCGCCTGATGCCATGGCGTCAGATCGCTGCGTTCAAAGCCGCGTAGTAGCCGGCATAGTCGGGCCGCTTCTTGAGCACGGTTTCAAGATACTCCTCCAGCACCAGCTTGTCCTGCACGGGATCCTTGACGATCGCGCCGACGAGGCTGGCGGCCAGACCTTCGGCGCCGAGCTTGCCGCTGTCGAACCAGGCCGCCTGGCTGAGGCCGCCGACCATGGTGGCGATCGC
The DNA here is from genome assembly GCF_056402975.1 of Mesorhizobium sp. P3_A9. NCBI lineage: Bacteria > Pseudomonadati > Pseudomonadota > Alphaproteobacteria > Hyphomicrobiales > Phyllobacteriaceae > Mesorhizobium > Mesorhizobium sp. P3_A9. Next base: position 3,662 of record NZ_JBFUGJ010000076.1, read on the forward strand.
TTCGGCCGTGGACAGCGAACCGGATGGCGTCTTCAACGTCACCTTGCCATCCGCCGTTGCACCGGAGCGCAACTCGCGGAAAATGGTCAGAACGCGGGCGATCTCCTCGCCGACGTTCTTCGGCACCGGCAGGTCGAGACCGCCGGCCATCTCGCCCACGCGCTTGGMGACGATCGCCACYTCCTCTGCCATGTCTTCGGGCAAMGGCAGCACGACGACATTGAAGCGGCGCTTCAACGCCGAGGACAGTTCATTGACGCCCTTGTCGCGGTTGTTGGCGGTGGCGATGATGTTGAAGCCGCGCTGGGCGTAGATCGAAGTGTTGAGTTCGGGGATCGGCATCATCTTTTCGGACAGCACGGTGATCAGCGTATCCTGCACGTCCGAGCCCATGCGCGTCAGTTCCTCGAGGCGGCAGAGCTTGCCGTCCTGCATGGCGCGGTAGAGCGGCGTCGGCACCAGCGCGTCCTGGCTCGGGCCTTTGGCCAGAAGCTGCGCGTAGTTCCAGCCATAGCGGATCTGGTTTTCGTCGGTGCCGGCCGTGCACTGCACGATCAGCGTCGAGTCACCCATGATGGCGGCGGCGAGATGCTCCGACACCCAGGATTTGGCAGTGCCGGGAACGCCGAGCAGCAACAGCGCGCGATCGGTGGCAAGGGTCGCCACCGCAGTTTCCATCAGCCGGCGGCGGCCGACATATTTGGGCGTTATCAGCGTCCCGTCGTCAGCCTTTCCGCCGAGCAGATAGGTCAGCACCGCCTTTGGCGACAGGCTCCAGCCGGCAGGCCTTTGCCGGTCGTCATTGCGCGCGAGCGCCTGTAGCTCAGTGGCGTAGGCCTGCTCGACCGGAAGACGGATGGCTGCGTTCATTTGCTGTTCTCCGCATGGATCATGTGTTGGTTCAAGGCCCGGTCAGGGATGCGTTGAGGCGCAGAAGACCGAGCGAAGGTGCTGCCGGCGCCATGCCGGCCGCGACGACATCGCCGATCAGTTTTTCCGCCGTCGCCGCGGTGGCGAGAAAGCCCAGCGTTTCCAGAAGCTGGTCGACGCCGCGCTTCACGGCGTCATCGTTTCCCGCGACAGCGGAGCGCAGCGCCGGCAGCGTCTTGCCGTTTGTCAGGTCGGCCCAGTCCAGCCAGCCTGCTTCGACGCCCTCGGCCAGGCTGAGCGCACCAAGATATTGCGTGTCCTTCAGGATCAGCCTGACCAGGACACGCTGCCGGCGACTGTCCAGACGCGGCATCAAATGGAGGACGAAAAGCGCCGGCTTGCCGCCTTCAGCGACAAGCGTATCGGCCATATGCGTGACCGCGGCGTCGCTGCCCGACGCGGCGACCATGCGGGCGACAAGCATATCGACATTGTCGTCGGCGCCGAACTGCCAGGCGCCGATGAAGTCGAATTCGGAGACACCGAAACGGGCGGCAAGATCGACCAGGTTGCAGGTCTCGAACAATTCGGCGCGGCGCCGTTCCTGCGCCGGCGATTTCAGCTTTGCCGGCGTGTAGGTGGTGCGGCGGCGGATGAAGCCGGATTTGCCTTCCGTGATGAAGGCTGCGAGTTCGGCTATCGGGTTTTCCGACCCGCTATCGCCTGGCTGGCCATGCTGCCCTAACCGCGCCAGCAGCCGGCCGGCCAATTCGCGCACCTTGCCGGAACGATCGGCGGACAGGCTCTTCAGGAAGGGCACGTCATCAGCGCCCAGGCCGAAGTGCATGAGTGCGATGAGCGTAAGCCTGATCTCCGCCGGCTCGGCCGATCCCTTAGTCTCGATCAGTTGCCGGGCCACAGCCGGCGCGGTGCGGCGCATATCGGCCAGCGCACTGCGGCGCGCGGCGGGATAGAAATCGTCCCAATTCTCAGCCGTCAGTTGCTCACGTCTCGTGTGTTTTTCGCCGTCCACGCCGGCCTGCCAATCGATCCAGGGCGCATAGACATCCGGGCTGGTCTGATCCGACGCGGCCGGCATCCAGTCCATCGGATGCAGCACGAAACCACGGCTGGCGACGAGAGCCACCACACGCGACTTGGCTCTTGCGTCGGCGGCCTGTTTCAGCGCTGCCCGCAAAAGCGGCCGCAACCGCTCAGGCAGCATGGGCAAGGCAAGCTCCGGCAGCGGCGGGCGACGCTTCAGCGTCTTGGGTGCTGCTGGCCGCAACGCGATTTCGAGGGCTTGCGCAGCGATTGCCAAAAGCCGGCGCTCACGCTCGTCGKGGTTTGCGCCGGCGGCGATGTCCTTCCACGTGGCCGGAGCCAGGTCAAAGCTGGTTCCGCCGGTAATCCAGCAATCGCGCATGGTCGCCAAACCGGTCTGCTCGATCTCGTTCACGACAGATCAAGCCTCCCGAAGCCGCTTTGCGCCGCCAGCAGATGAAGCCGGCTGCCGCTCCAGAGCGCTGCCGTTGCCGCGAGGTCCAGCCCAAGCAGCGTCGGGTTCACGGTATCCGCGATCGGCAAGGCGATGCCGTGCGGATTGTCAGTGGACTGCCACCAGGCATCGCCGCGATCGTCAAGCAGGATCGCGCCGGGCGGCAGCATGACGGGGCAGTCGGTGAGCCAGGGCGCCGTGTCCTGGTGAGCGACATGGGCGGCGAGCGGATCGGCTGCGTCAAAGCCGAAATCCGGCCATTCCCTCGACGAGACATCGCCCTTGCGCTCGACCACCAACGCCCGCAGCGGCTGGCGTGCCGGATAAAACACCAGCCTTGCATCGAAGCGATCGCCCGGCGTGAAAGCGTTGGAGCGGCGGCCGGCAGAGGCCGGGAAATAGTCGAGCAGCAGGGCGAATCGCGGATTGGCGCTGTTCAGGTCGAGCAGCCAGGTCGAATGGCTGACAAGACCGTCGCGGCGCGTCTCGATCTTCTCGCCGAGCACCTCCCAGATGCTGTCGACCTGGATCGCATCCGCATTGGCCAGAACCTGCTCACGGCTTTCCGAAGTCGATACCAGCCGCCGCAGCTCGGCATCGTCTGGTGTCGATCGCCAGGCCTTGGCCAGCAGTACGAGCTTGCCGAGCTCGCGGATCGCMGCGTCCGGCCGCTCTTCGCTGCGCAGCSCCATGAGCCGGGATGGAATCTCATCGATGCGGCCGGCAAGCGCTGTCGCCTTCATGTCGACCAGTCGCGCGGCAATCCGGCGGCAACGATCGCTGCTGTTGTCGACAAAGCCGGCAAGGCCGAGCCGCAGCTGATCCGATATCCATTGATCGAGCTCATCCAGAGCCGCTGAGACCGCGGACCGCGTATCCTCGGCGCGCTTGCGCTGGGCTGCCGCGCGACGTTCGATCGCGGCGGCGTCCTCGACGTCTGCGCTTTCGTCGTCGCGCGAGGCCTCGCCAATGCTCTTGCCTCCCGCACCGGGCGCCGGTGCAGCCGGCTGCGAGGTGGTTTTCCGGCGACGCCCGAGCCAGTCATTCACCCATTCCGGCGTCGAGGCGGCGGCGGTGAAATTGGCTGGTGTGGTGGCGGCGATCCACATCAGCGCCAATGTGTGCTTGCAGGGAAACTTTCGCGACGGACAGGTGCATTTGTAGCCGTGGTCGCCGGTGTCGACGACCACGCGATAGGGATTGGAGCCGGAGCCCTGGCATTCTCCCCAGATGAGCGCCAGCTGTTCGTTCTTTTCGAGCCGGGGCCAGTTCGATTGCTTGGTCAACTTGGAAGCGGAGCTCAGCGACGCCTGATCAGGCGCGAGCGCTTCGATGGTTTTCAAGTCAAATTCCAAGCCGCGCCTCTCGTCGCTCGAACGATACGGACTGCCAGTATAGAGGACCGTCTATGACGGATTCTTGTAGCAGCAGCGGCACAGAGATCGATACAGCTGACCGCGATCGTTGCGCCAGCCAACCTACGGCTTACTGCAGCGTGCGCAATGGCGACTGGGCGGCGCGGTCGTGCGCGATGCCGGCATCGGCGTCGCCCATGCCGAGCGCACGGTCGAGACCGGTCGCCACCACCGAGACCCTGAAGCGGCCTTCCATGCTCTTGTCGAAGATGGCGCCGACGATGATGTCGGCGTCCTCATAGACCTCTTCGCGGATGCGGGTGGCTGCCTCGTCGACCTCGAACAGCGTCATGTCGCGGCCGCCCGATATCGAGACCAGGACGCCCTTGGCGCCCTTCATCGACACTTCGTCGAGCAGCGGGTTGGCGATCGCGGCTTCCGCCGCCTTCATCGCCCGGCTTTCGCCCGAAGCCTCGCCGGTTCCCATCATGGCGCGGCCCATGCCGCGCATGACCGATTTGACRTCGGCGAARTCGAGATTGATCAGGCCTTCCTTGACGATSAGGTCGGTGATGCAGCYGACGCCSGAATAAAGCACCCGATCAGCGATGACGAAGGCATCAGCGAAGGTGGTCTTGGCATCGGCGATGCGGAAGAGGTTCTGGTTGGGGATGACGATCACCGTGTCGGCGGCTTCGCGCAGCCGCTCGATGCCCTCCTCGGCCATCTGCATGCGGCGCCTGCCCTCGAAGGTGAACGGCTTGGTGACGACGCCCACCGTCAATATGCCGGCCTTGCGCGCCGCTTGCGCAATGATCGGCGCAGCGCCGGTGCCGGTACCGCCGCCCATGCCGGCGGTGACGAAGCACATATGAGTGCCGGCCAGATGATCCATAATCTCGTCGAGCGATTCCTCGGCCGCGGCGCGGCCGATCTCCGGCAGCGAGCCGGCGCCCAATCCTTCCGTGACGTGGGCGCCAAGCTGGATCAGCCGCGTCGCCTTCGACATGGTCAGCGCCTGCGCATCGGTGTTGGCGGCGATGAATTCGGTTCCCTGAAGCTCCTCCGTGATCATGTTGTTGATGGCGTTGCCGCCACCGCCGCCGACGCCGATAACGGTGATCTTGGGTCTCATCTCGGAGATTTCCGGCTTCTTGAACTCGGCCATGCCTGCTTCTCCTTCGCCAATTGCGCGCGCTTCACGACCCATAAGCAGACTGCCTCTAGGACATTGCAATCGAGCGGCATGACGCGAATCAGTCCGTTCGGATGGGTGCCCCAAAAAGCCAGAGAGCGGCCGGACGTGCAAGTGCGCGACAGTCAAGATTTGTGATGAAGGGTAGAGCTTGTGCGACCGGCGGTCTGCTCCCGGGCAATCGCGCGCGATCCGGTGGCTTTTCAGGACGCCTTGCGCTCGGGAACCTGGCTGGTCGCCCGCTCCAGGATCGGCATCATAAGGGCGAACAGCTCCGCCTGCGATGACAGGCTGCATTTGTTGTAAAGCTGCTTGCGAAAGACCTTCACCGTCTGCGGGCTGACCCCAAGGTTCAAACCGATCGATGGCGAGGAGTGCCCCTGCAGGATGAGGAGCGCCACTTCAGCCTGGCGTTTGCTCAACAGGACATCGTGGTGCTTGCGCATCGCCGCGATCAGGCTGTCGGTGATCGACATCGAGCGCGGGGCAACCGCGGGCGGCGCCTCGGATGCGACCCAGTGGGCGCGCAGCAGCGACATGATCGCCGGCTCATGCGCGCGCAGGCATTGCTCGGCCTTGGCCGCGAAGGCCTGGCCGGATGAACCGTCCTTGCCCATCGAGATGGTGATGGTGGCGTTCTCGTCGATCGGCAGCACGACCGATATCTCGTCGGTGATGCCGATCCGGCCGTAATACCACTTGAAGTAGCGGCTGCGGCGAAACTGGTCGGGCGCCACGTCGAGAAGACGATAAAGCCCCGGCGCGCCGCGCCGCAGATGGAAATGATATATCGGGTCAAGCAGATAGGCCGCCGGCAGATATTGTTCGGCGAGATAGCGAAACACGTCCGGGCCGTAGATCTTCTTGTAGAGCACGCTCGGCACCGCAGTGCCCGAGAAAACGATGACGATGACATTGTCGTAGCTGAGGCAGCGCCGCAGATACTCGGTGATAGCCGGATAGAACTCGCGCTTGCCGATCGCGTCGATGGCCAGCGCCAGACCTTCAAAAACGGACTTTGTCACCAATCATACCCCGATGGGGGTATATACCCCCAAGAAACGATGCCCGTAGTGTAAATCAAAAAAGAAAGGGGTACGAGAGAATTGTCCAGCTTGCCATTCAAGAGCGCACACAGGCCCGGATCGCGGCGCGGATTTTTGCCGCGATGAAACGTCCCGTCGATCATGGCGCCATGGCCGTTTTAGGCTACACTGTTCCCTGGCACACAGCGGCCGGTGCGCCCGTCGCGCTTCATGTCTCGTCGTCGCGGCCGGTGCGCACTGTGCGGATCGTACGGCTCGACACGCCCTCGGCCGAATTCATGGACTGGCATGTCGAACCGACCGGAAATGACGTGTCGCACCGCGACTTCGATCATGGGTCCTTCCTGAGGATCGCGGCGACGGAACTGGCCAAGGCCGCCGACATCAGCGGCGTTTCCTTCGAAGTCTATTTGACCCGCAATGACGGCGCGCGCGTGCTCTTCGACTGCGGAAACTTTCGTCTTGGGCTGCAGGGCGGTCGGCTGACATCAGGCCATGACGGCAAGCCGCTGGAACCGGGCGAGACCTTGCCGGCAAGCACCTGGCTCACGGTCGAGATTTTATCCGATGGCGACGGGACGGTCCTGAACATCGCCTCCGACGATCTCCTGTCGCCGTTTCGCCTGCGGCGTCAGTTCGATCGGCCCTGGTCTCTGTCCGGTGACATGGTCTTCGGCGCCAGCGCGGCAAACGATGTCAGGTCGCTCAATGCCAAGTTCTCGGCAATCGCCCTGCAAACCGCGACCGGACGCATCGCCTGGACCTTCCCCACCTTGCTGCAGGGCGGTCCAATCGCCTCGACCGGTGGAGATGGCGTTCTCCTTCTGGAGACGGTCAACCAGCCGGCATTCTGCATGACTTCGCGCCGTTGGGATGGGTCGAGCTTCGATCCGCGCCTGGTGCCGTCGCATTACGACGCGGTGCATTGCCATGACGACGACATGGGCGCGTTGCAGTGGCCCGCCTCATATCATTTGCAAATCCCCGCCGAGGCTGCAGCCGGCGTCTATGCCTTCGAGGTCGGCCATGACGAGGGATCGGAGCGCGTCGTCTTCTTCATCACCTCGACCGCACGCCAGGCGCCGCTGTTGTTCCTGGTGCCGACGGCCACCTATCTCGCCTACGCCGATGAATTCCTGCCGGCGCATCTCTATGAATGGATATGCGAAGATCGCGGCCATCGCTTCGCCATCGATAACAATCTGAAGTCGCTCTACGACTACCACAGCGACCTCAGCGGTGTGTCGATCGCATCCACCAGGAAGCCGAAGGCGACGCTGCGCGACGACTACAATTACCCGCTCTGCGGCTGCCCGCACAATCTGCCGGTCGACCTGCATTTCCTGCGCTTCTGCCACAATAACGGCATCGCCTTCGATCTCATCACTGACCGCGACCTGCATGAGCGGGGGGTTGCCGGCTTGCAGGGCTACCAGGCGGTCGTCACCGGCAGCCATCCCGAATACATGTCGGTCGAGATGGAGCATGCGCTGCGCCAGTTCGCGGCGACGGGCGGCAGCATCGCCTATCTCGGTGGCAATGGCTTTGCCGGCAAGGTGGCGTTCCAGGGCGATCTGATGGAACTGCGCCGTTCGCCGCTCGAGGCAGGCCGCACCTGGGACGGCCCCATTGCCGAACAGTCGCTGTCGATCACCAACCAGCCGGGCGGCCATCTGCGCGCCAGCGGGCGCGGCGAATTCTCGCTGACCGGCGTTGCCATCTCGCTGATGGGTTTCGACCGCTCGCGGCCTTTTACGCGCACGCCAGAAAGCCATGGAGCTTCCGCTGCATGGCTGTTCGACGGCGTCGCCAACGAAACCTTCGGCGACGAGGGCATCGTGCTGGGCGGCGCGGCAGGCTACGAGGTCGATGCCACCGATCCGCATCTTGGCACCTCCCCAGATACAACAGTCATTGCCCGCGCAACCGGCTTTCCCGACAGCTTCGTCCACGACGCGACGCGCTGGTATGAGGGCGGCGCGGAGGAACGCGCATCGCGACGCTGCGCGGAGATGACGCTGCGCCACCTGCCTTCAGGCGGTTTGATCTTTTGCGCGAGTTCGGTCGCCTGGTGCGGCGCTTTGCCGACCGGCGACGCCATGAACGACGTCGGCAGGATCACCAAGAATTTGCTGACGCATCTGGCGTCGGCAAAGAGCCGGCCGGCCCGGGATCGACAGCAACAGAGCGGGAGCCAACCCGCCGCCCCGTCGGCTTCAACGGCATAGCGACAGTTCAACATCACACTTCGGGAACAAGGACCAGGATCATGGGATTGAGAAAACATTTCGTCGGGGCGGTCGCCCTGTTGGCACTCGCCACCGCACTGCCGTTCGCCGCACCGCCGGCGAAAGCACAGGACCTGCCGGTCGAACCGGGCGTGTTCAAGCTCGCAATATCGCCCTGGCTCGGCTACGGCATGTGGTACATCGCCCAGGAAAAAGGCTTCTTCAAAGCCAATGGCCTTGAAGGCGTCGAACTGACCAATTTCGTTGAAGACAAGGACATGGGTGCGGCGGTTGCCGCCGGCCAGGTCGACGGCGACAATGAATCCATCCAGCAACTGCTGGCCAAGGTGCAGGCCGGCATTCCGATCAAGGGCGTGCTGCTGCTCGATGCCAGCACCAAGGCCGATGCCATCCTTGTCAATGGCGACATCAAGACGGTGGCCGATCTCAAGGGCAAGCAGGTTGCCTTCGAACGCGGCTCTACCAGCGACCTGCTGCTTAACTATGTGCTGCAGAAGAACGGCATGACCATCGACGACGTCAATGTCCTGCCGATGCCGGCGGCAAGCGCCGGCACCGCGATCATTTCCGGCACCGTGCCGGCTGCTGTGACCTATGAGCCCTACATTTCGGCCGCCATCGGCGCCGACAAGAACATCAAGGTGCTGGCCGAGGCCGGCGAGGCGCCCGGCCTGATCAGCGACGTGCTTTCCGTACCGGAAGAGACGCTGAAGAAGAAGCCGGGCCAGGTGCAGGCCATGCTGAAGAGCTGGGACCAGGCGCTGGAATATTATCGCGCCCACACCGAAGAAGGTCGCGCGATCATCGCCAAGGGCGTCGGCGCCGAGCCGGCGGACCTCGTCACGGCGTTCGACGGCGTGTCGTATTATTCGGTCAGTGAAAGCCAGAAGGCGCTCAACGGCGTGTTCAAGTCCGACACCTATCCCGGCATCGTCAAGGCGGCGATCGCGGCCAAGCTGATCGACAAGGACATCGCCTACGACGCGGCCATCGACTCGAGCGTGGCGCATTCCAAGTAGTCGTCCGCGAACCGGGAGGCAGGGCCATCACAGTCCTGCCTCCCCATCGCAATGGCGGGAAAACATCCAGACATGACCAGCACCGACGTTCAAGTCGCCTTGACGTTCGATTTCGATGGCTATTCGACATGGATCGGCAGCCATCAGGCGACGTCGCCGAGCATGCTTTCGCGTGGCGAGCTCGATCCGATCGGCGCGCGCCGCATTCTCAACGTGCTGGAGCACGCCGGCATCCCGGCAACCTTCTTCGTGCCCGGCCATTCGGCGCTCGCCTTCCCTCCGGTCGTGCGCGCCTTTCACGATGGCGGCCACGAGATCGGTCATCATGGCTGGGTTCATGAGAACCCGGTGCTGCTGACACGCGAGGAAGAGCGCACCGTCCTGCTGAGGGGCCTGGAGGCGCTGGACAAGGTCGCGGGCATCCGGCCATCCGGATACCGCTCGCCGGCCTGGGACAACAGCCCGTCCACTATCGAATTGCTGCTCGAACTCGGCTTCGAATATGAAAGCTCGATGATGGGCAACGACCACGAGCCCTATTGGTGCCGGATCGGTGATGCGTGGTCGACGACAGAAGAATTCCGCTTCGGCCTGCCGGTCGATCTCATCGAAATGCCCGTCGCCTGGCATCTCGATGATTTTCCGCATTTCGAGTTTCTGGCGACCGACAAGGGCTATTTGCCCGGCGGCCGCGCGCCGTCGACAGTGCTGGAGATCTGGAAGGCCGAGTTCGACTTCCTCTATCAGCGCATCGGCAGCGGCGTTATGGTGGTGACCATGCATCCGCAGATCATGGGCCGAGGCCACAGGCTGCTGATGCTCGAGGAATTCATCCGCCATGTCGCCGCGCATGAGCGCGCCGGCTTCACGACATGCCAGGACTATGTGCGGCAGTGGCGCAAGGGCCGTTCGCCATCCCTGCCCGCGGATGCCGGCGACAACAGGCTGACCAGATGAAAACGGCAATCGTCACCGGTGCCGCCGGCGGGATCGGCGCGGCGATCGCGACGCTGTTCGCGTCGACAGGCGCCACCGTGATCGCGCTCGACCGGTCGTTCACCGGCGTGAGCGAACAGGCCGCGGGCGCCGGCCAGATCCTGTCGGCCGCCTTCGATGTCGCTGATGAAGCCGATTGGGTGGGGATTTCGGACATGATTGCCCAGCGGTTCGGCCCTATCGATGCGCTGGTCAACAACGCCGCCATCTTCAATCCGGTGGCATTCCTGGAAGAAAGCGTCGCCGGTTTCCAGGCCGTCACCGACGTCAACCAGTTGGGCACGTTCCTCGGCATGCGCACTGCTGCGGCGCTGATGCCGGCGCAGGGCGGTTCGATCGTCAACGTCTGCTCGACCGGCGGTTTGAGAGGCTTCAGCGGCGCCTTCGCCTATTCGACCTCGAAATGGGCGATCCGCGGCATGACCAAGGTCGCGGCGCGCGAACTTGCCGGCCGCAACATCCGTGTCAATGCGGTGCATCCAGGCCTGGTCGACACGCCGATGCTTGACGAGAACACCGCCGAAAACCTGGCTGCGATGGCAGCCTCCGTGCCGCTCAACCGGCTGGCCAGCCCGCAGGAGGTCGCCCATCTCGTGGCGTTCCTCGTGTCGCCCGGCAGCGAATACATCACCGGGTCGGAATTCACGATCGACGGCGGGCAGACGATCTAGAAACTCAGGAAAAAGAGCTGACGATGGAAAGGCGATTTCAAGGGAAGACCGCCGTGGTGACCGGCGCCGGCAACGGCATTGGCCTGGCCACCGCCAGGCGGTTGCAAGCCGAAGGCGCAGAGGTGCTTTCAGTCGACTGGAACGCGGACTATCTGGCGGACTGCGCGGAACCGAAACTGACGATTGATCTCGCCGATGACGATGCCCCGGCGCGGATCATAGCTGCTGCCAAGGCACAGTTCGGGACCATCGATATCCTCATCAACAATGCCGGCGTCGCCGGTCCCAAGGCGCTTGCCGACAGCAGCGACGAACTGATCGACCATGTCATGGGCATCAACGTGCGCGCGGCGATGCGGCTGACCCGCGACATGCTTCCACATCTGGCGAGGCCGGGCGGCTCTATCGTCAATGTCTGTTCGGTGTTCGGCGAGGTCGGTTTTCCCAACACCGCACCCTATGCCGCGTCCAAGGGCGCGCTGTCGCAACTGACGCGCCAGCTGGCCGCCGACCTGTCGGCCGACGGGATCCGCGTCAACGCCGTAGCGCCCGGCGTCATCAACACGCCGATCGTCGCCGAACGGATCGCGTCGGACGACTGGTACCGGCGCGCGATGATCGAAACCACGCCGATCCGGCGTCTCGGCACGGCCGAGGATGTCGCCGGCGGCATCCTGTTCCTGTGCGGCCCCGACGCCCAGTTCATCACCGGCCATATCCTCAATATCGACGGCGGCTGGCTTGCCGCGCGTGTCGCCCCTTGAGGGCGTTTCGACAGTACGAAGGAAAGAGAATGTCATCTGTTGCAATCCACGACCTGGCCACGATGTCGTCCGAGGCGCGCACGCGCCTCTTGGAGCGGACCGAGGCCGATCTCACCGACACGATCCGCAAGGTCGAACCGATCATCGCCGCTGTGCGGGCCAGGGGCGACGATGCCCTGATCGAGCTTGCCGCCCGGTTTGACGGCGTGACGATGGACCACGCGGCGTTGAAAGTGTCCGCGAGCCAGATCGCCAACGCCGAGAAGGAACTCGACCCCGAGATCGTCGCGGCGATCCGGCTTTCGGTGGCGCAGGTCAGGCGTTTCCATGAGGCGCAGATGCCCGACAATCTCTGGCTGAGCGAGGCAACTGAAGGGGCGCTGATCGGCGACCGTTGGACGTCGATCGATTCCGTCGCCTGCTACGTGCCGCGCGGCAAGGGTTTCTTCCCGTCGAGCGCGATCATGACCGCGGTGCCCGCCAAGGTGGCCGGCGTGGCAAGGGTGGTGATCGTGACACCGCCGGGGCCGGACGGCACGGCCGATGCCGCCACGCGTTTCATCGCCTCGCTGATCGGTATCGAGGACATCTATCTCTGCGGCGGCGCCCAGGCGGTGGCGGCGGTTGCCTACGGCACCGAGACCGTGCCGAAATGCGCAAAGATCGTCGGCCCCGGCAGTCCGTGGGTCAGCGCGGCGCGCCAGCTTCTGTCGAACCGGATCGACCCGGGCAGCCCGGCGGGCCCAAGCGAATTGCTGGTCTATGCCGACAACTCGGTCCCCGCCGCACTCGCCGCATTGGAACTGACGGTCGAATCGGAGCACGGCCCAGACTCGTCAGCCTTCGTCGTCACCACCGACCGGGCGCTGGCGGAAGCCATCGCCGCCGCGGTGCCTGAGTTCTGGGAGGCGATGGGAGACTATCGCGCGGATTTTTCGCGCACCGTGCTCAACGGCAGGAATGGCGGCATCGTGCTGGCGCCTTCGATCGACGCGGCGTTCGACTTCATCAACGATTATGCGGCCGAGCATCTCGCCGTACTGTCGACATCGGCCTTCGAGCTGCTGCCGAAGATCAGGAATGCCGGCGAGATCCTGCTCGGTCCGCATTCGGCAATCCCGATTGCAAACTTCGTGCTGGGACCGAGCCACGTCCTGCCGACGGGCGGGCGGGCCAACACGGCCTCGCCGCTGTCCGTCTTCGATTTCATGAAGCGCTCCTCGATCGCCTATCTGTCGCAGGCGGCCTATCAACGGTTGGCGCCCGCCGCCCGCACCTTCGCCCGCTATGAAGGCTTCATGGCGCACGCGAATTCGGTTTCGGAAATCCGCGACCGCATCCTGTCGAACAGCAGACCTTTCACCAACCTGGGGGCGAGATCGCAATGACGATACAGACCGACATAGCGGCCCCGAAGCAGACCACGCAACGTCCCCAGCGCAAGCCGTTGCTGAGCATGGCGGCGGAGATCTCCGGCTCGACCTATCTGTTCATCACCGTCTGCGCCTTCCTGCTCTTCATCGCGGCGTGGTTCCTGGCGACTGGGCTCGGCGTGACCAAGCCCATCTTCCTGCCCTCGCCCCTTGCCGTCGTCGCCAAGCTGACAAAGCTGGCAATGGATGGAACGCTGGCCAGCGATGTCGGCAACAGCGTCTACCGCATCATGATCGGCTTCCTCCTCGCCTCGGTGATGGCGCTGGCGACAGCCATCCTGATCGGCGCCTACCGCTTCTGGGAGGCGGCGATCGAGCCTTTCCTGGACTTTGTCCGCTACATGCCGGTCGTCGCCTTCGTGCCGCTGACCATCCTGTGGAGCGGCACCGGCGACATCCAGAAATTCCTGATCATCTGGATCGGCACCTATTTCCAGCAGGCGCTGATGTTCAAGGACAACATCAAGCGTGTTCCCACGGACTTCATCGGCTTCGGACGGACACTGGGGATGAGCGATTTGCGCGTTTTGATGCGCATTGTCGTGCCTTCGGCGATGCCGCAGATCTGGGACACGCTGCGCATCTCGCTGGGCTGGGCCTGGACCTGGGTGACGCTGGCCGAGCTGGTCGCCGCCAATTCTGGGCTTGGCTACCGGATCACGGTCGCCCAACGCTACCTGCAAACCGACATGGCGATCGGCTACATACTTGTGCTCGGCATACTGGGCCTGGCGACGGACCAGATCATGCGGTTCCTGGGTCGGCATTTCTTCAAATATGAGAGGAAGTCCTGACATGGAGGCGTATCCCAAGCTGAAGATCTCGCATCTGCAAAAATCGTTCATCAACGGACGGTCGGCAATCAAGGTGCTCGACGACATCAACCTCGAAGTCGGCGACAACGAATTCGTTTCGCTGGTCGGCGCATCGGGTTGCGGCAAGAGCACGCTGCTGTCGATCATCGCCGGCCTGCAGGACTATGAGCAAGGCGAGATGCTGGTCGACGGCAGCCCGATCAACGGACCGGGCCGCGACCGTGGCGTCGTCTTCCAGTCCTACACCTTGCTGCCATGGCTGACGGCGCTGCAGAATGTCGAGTTCGCGCTGCGCGAAACCGGGCATGATGCCAAGGACATTCCCGAGGTGGCGCGCCAGCATCTCGACCTTGTGAAGCTTTCGCGCTTTGCCGACAGCTTTCCGAGCCAGCTTTCCGGCGGCATGAAGCAGCGGGTCGCCATTGCGCGCGCCTTGTCCTACCGGCCGAAGATGCTTCTGATGGACGAACCCTTCGGTGCGCTGGACGCGCTGACCCGCGGCCAGATGCAGGAGCTCTTGATGCAGATCTGGCAGGAGCATCGCCTGACCGTGATCTTCGTCACCCACGATGTCGAGGAGGCGGTCTATCTCTCCGACCGCATCTTCGTCATGGGCCTCAATCCGGGTCGCATCAAGGAATGCATTGCGGTGCCTGCCGTCAGGCCAAGACCGACCGGCATCCAGCATGATCGCGACGTCCTGGAACTTCAGGCGCAAGTGCTGAAGTCCATTCGCGAAGAGACCCGCCGCGCCGAGTTCGATTGAGCATCAGGCTACACGGCTTGCCGCGCGACGATTGAGGCGTCTATTATGCGCCGATAAATCGCTGGCTTCGGCTTCCCGCCATGCTCGGCCCGATGGGATTGTCCGCGGCTGTTGTCGTCAGGGTAGATTTCAGAACGAATGAAGTAGCGCCCCCGCCAATGGCCGACAGAACACAATTCGGGTTGAGCGCCGTCGACAGCGTGCCCCTGCATGAGAAGGTCTATCTGGAGCTTGTGCGGGCTCTGATGTCCGGCCAGTTCACGCCCGGGCAGAAGCTGACCTCGCGCAAGCTCGCCAAGGAACTCGGCACCAGCGACATGCCAGTGCGCAGCGCCTTCATGCGGCTGCAGGCGCTGCGGGCGCTGAGCCCGATGCCGAACGGCAGCGTCGAAGTGCCTGTCATTTCCGCCGACCGGTTCTCGCAATTGACCGCCGTGCGCACGATCCTCGAAGGCTCGGCGACAGAGCTCGCGATAAAACGCATCAACGGCAACAATCTGCGGACGATCCGACGCCACAGCAGCGAATTGACCCTGGCGGCGCGCGAGGGCGATATCGACGACTATCTGAGGAAAAATTACGCCTTCAAATTCTCGATCTATCGCCATTGCGGCAATGAGCAGATGATCTTCCTGATCGAAACGGTGTGGATGCAGGTGGGCCCCTTCCTCAGGAATCTCGCCATGGGCTTCGAGGACGACCTCTCCTCCATCCTCGACATCGACTATCACGAGGAAGTCGTCGCCGCGATCGAGGCGCAGGACGCGGCGCGCGCCCGCGCAGCCATCGTCCGCGACATCGACGAAGGTGCTGCACACATCTTACGGCAGGCCAGATTTCCGGACGCAAGAAGCTAGGATTGGAGGGCGACAGTCGTTCTACCCTGAGGCCGGTCGCACCTGCCCTGCGGCGAGCCGGCACGCCGAATGCCCCTTGGCTTTCCGCATTCTTACCTCTATGTTGCGATCGCAGATCGCGCAATTGGTTTTGAAAATGCCTCCCGACATCCCGCTTAGTGATTTGAAAAAATAAGGAAAACTCTCCGGCAATGGCCGGATAGGCTTCCCGAAAACTCACAAGCATTTTTTACCAGGGACAGTGCAGCCGATCAGGCTGAGGCACTTTCGAAAACCAGAGGTTTTAAATTGAGCGATGCAATTGCGGACGTTTTGAGCTGGCTTGAAAGCAGAAGCGACATCCAGAGCCTGAGGGCGGCGGTGTGCGACCTCAACGGCGTCATGCGGGGAAAACGCATTCCTGTCGAGCAGGCCCGCAAGGCGCTGGAAGGCAAGCTGCGCATGCCCTACTCGCTGATCGGGCTCGACATCTGGGGCGAGGATATCGAAGGCAATACGCTGGTTTTCTCGACYGGCGAYGCCGATGGCCTCTGCCAATGGACGGGACGCGGCATTCTGCCGGTGGACTGGACGGCGCATCCGACGGCACTCGTCCCGCTCTGGCTCGCTGATGAAAGCGGCGCGCCGTATCTCGGCGATCCCCGGCGGGCGCTGGCGCGCATCCTCGATCGCTACAAGGCGCTCGGCCTGACCCCGGTCRCKGCGACCGAACTTGAATTTTATCTGGTCGATCCACAATCGCAGCGGCCGGTCGGGCCGGTSTCACCGGTGACCGGGCGCCGTCTCGATTCTGATGCGGCGCTGTCGATCGACGAGATCGACGATTTCGAATCCTTCATCCATGACGTCTACGAGGCCTGCCGGGCACAAGGCATTCCGGTCGACACGGCCATTGCCGAAAATGGCGTCGGCCAGTTCGAGATCAATCTGAACCATGTCGCCGACGCCTTGCGAGCGGCCGACGATGCCGTGCTGTTCAAGCGCACGGTGAAGGGCATTGCCCGCAAGCACGGCTTTGCCGCCTGCTTCATGGCAAAGCCCTATGGCGACCGCGCCGGCAACGGCTTTCACGTCCATTTCAGCCTTATCGACGCCGAAGGGCGCAACGTGTTCGACGACGGCACCGATCAGGGCTCCGAACTCATGCGCCATGCGGTCGGTGGCCTGCTGGCGGCGATGGCCGAGAGCACGCTGGTGTTCGCGCCGCATTTCAATTCCTACCGCAGGCTTCGCCCGCGCTCCTACGCGCCGACCGCGGTCGCCTGGGGCTACGAGAACCGCATGGTCGCGATCCGTATTCCCGGCGGCCCGACCGGGGCGCGCCGCATCGAGCATCGCGTGTCGGGAGCGGACGCCAATCCCTATCTGGTGCTTGCCGCCATACTGGGCGCGGCTTTGATCGGCATCGAAAGGCAGATGTCGCCGGGCGACCCGACCGGCAGCGACGGACAAGGCGTCGTCCCGGCCAAGCTGCCGCCGGACTGGGCCTCGGCGATCGCCACCTTCGAAAGCGGGACGCATGTGGCGGAGATTTTTCCGGCGATCCTGCGCGACTCC